>JAEWHY010000294.1 GCA_023387555.1 Pseudomonadota bacterium | reverse complement strand
TGTGAAAGCGGCACGAGACGCACGCCACCATGGCGGTCTCAAGGTACCAATGCGGCGAAATTGGCGACGAATACCGCGCCGCAGCCTCATGCATTAACGATCGCGCGCCCGGCCGATGACGGTCTGCCAGCCGGCCTTGCCGTCGCAATCGCGCGTCTGACGCCAGTAGACAAGACCTGGTGCGGGCTGCTTGCCCTCCATGCGCCAGCGGCCTTCCGCGCGGCAGACGCGACGCGTCAACCGCCCGGTGGTGCCGGAGATCTCATTCTCCGCCGGCTGGAAAACCACCGTCGCAAGCGCCGACATGCGCCGGCCTTCGGGACGATGGAATTGCAGAAGCCGCGCATCGGCGCCGTTGCGGTCTTTGGCGAAGACGACGCGCACCAGTGTGTCGGCGCCTTCGCCGCAGGATTGCGAAAACACGAAGCCGCCGGCGAAAGGCCGGCGTGTCATCGGTCCGGATGCGGACTTGCATTTCATGCGCGCGGTTACTGTTGCCGGGACTTCCTTCTCGGTCAGCGTCTCGATCGCCGCGGCCGGTTGCGCAGTGGCCGGCGACGCCGGCTGCGCCTTCGCCGGCGCTGTCTGCCACGCAGCGAGCGCAGCCATCGTGGCGACGACAACGGACAGGACGCGGGTCATGAAGTGGCTCCGGTTGCTTCGCAGGCGGTCGGCGCGTCCTCGCAACAATGGTTACGTGGCGCCAGACGCCTGCTTATCACGCCGAATTATGCGCAGCTCGCGCAAACGCCGCAATGGCGGGAAAACTCGTTTCGTGACGCGACTGGAATGACCTGGCGATAATGACCTGGCGATCAGGCAACGGCCGGCAGATCGATATGCCTGCCGATCGCCTGTTCGACCGCATCGAATGTATCGAACACCGCACGCAGCGCGGTCAGCTGTCCGTCAGCGAATTGCGCGAATAATGCGAGCCTCAGGCTGAGGATGCGGCCTGTACGCAGATCGCGCGCCCGCACGCGCATCATCCTCGCTGCGTGCGTGCCGTCGGTGAGCGAATGCTCCATGTCACAGCCGCGCAACTGCAACGTTTCGCAGATGCGGCCGAGCATGGCGATCACGGCCACCTTTCCCTGGCGCTGGCCGAAGAACGGCAGCAGCCCGACCGGACCGAAAACCGTCCATTCGATCTCGTCATGGAGCAGAGGAGCGATACGCGCCGGTTCGCCTGCCGACAACGCATCGCAAAAGGCCCGCGCAAAGCGGCCCATCGGATGTTCGGTCATGATGATGGATGGCTCCGAAAAGAAATGAGCGCCGACCCTTCTGCCCCGGAAAATGACCGGGCGTGCCGCAGCGCCTGAAATTATTTGAAGCATAAAGCAATTGCCCCGGCGCGTCAAGAATTTTTGCTGCATTGCAGCAAGTATAGGAAACGATTAAGGAAAAATCTTAGTATGCAGAATCCACATAGGTCCTTCCGGGCCTGAATGCGGTGCAATGTCTGGCATTTGCCGCCTCAGGACCTTATTTAAGGGCTGCCGGTCGAGCGCGATGGCTCCCGGTGTGGGCGCCTCGCGCGCACGATGATCGATATGTCTCGCCGCGCCTCGTTTGGTCGCTGCGATTCTCTGAACCGACAGGAGAGAAGCCAATGGCGAACGAGCCCCAGGCCATTAACCGCGCCCGATGGCAGGCCCAGATCCGTGACTTGACCGGATTCGATTTCAAGGCGCCGGCCGAACTTTATCCGAGCCGCAGCCGCCGGGTGCGCGGGCCGTTCACCTACAAGCGCTTCAACACTGCCGCCGAGGCGGTTCGCTTTGCGGTCGAGGAGATGGCGGGTTCGGCCCTGCTCGGCGCCACGCTCGAAGTCAACGAGTCGCGCTACACCGAAGCCGAGATGCGCGCGCTCTATGACAGCCCGGCTTTCCCGCTGAAACGCAACGCGAAAAAGCAGAGCGCTGCCTAGGCTTCGCCGGACGCACCATGCGCGGGTCCATGGTCCCGCGCATGGCGTGTCGCGTTATTTCTTCGCGGTCTGAGACTGGCCGGATTTATAGGCCGAAAGCTGTTTCACCTTGTTGGTGTCGGCTTTCGGCTTTTTCTTTTCCTTGTTCGTGCGCATCTGCCCTTTGGCCATGACGTCCTCCTGTGCGGTATCCGCGGGCTGGCATTGCAAGGTCAGATTAACACTGCTCCGACAATCGCGAAAAGCCACCGGAAACGCGGGTTGGCGCAATTCCCCTCCGGCCCGCGATGCTTTACAATTCGGCCTCCTCTTGCGGAGACTGATCCATGGCCTTCCCCACGCCGCTCGCGCTCATCCTGCCGCTCGCCTTCGCCGTGTCGGACGGGGTGCCGAACTTCAATATCGAGCCGACCTGCAAGGGCGGCATGGACAGCCCCGGCATCAACGAGCGCTATGCCACCTGCATCGCCGAGGAGCGCAAGGCGCGCTCGACGCTGGAGGCCAACTGGTCGCGCTATTCGGCTGGCGACCGCTCGCTCTGCGCCCGCACCGCGGGCATGGGCGCCGGCAGCTACGTCGAACTGCTGACCTGCCTCGAGATGGAAGCCGACGCCCGCAAGCTGCGCTACAACAAATAGCCTCACGCGACCCTCCCGATGAGCATGACCCCGGCGGACGCCGTGAAAGACCTTGCGCCGGCCGGTGTGCTGCGCGCTGCAATGAACTATGGCAACACCGTGCTGGTGCAGCGCGGCCCGGCCGAACAGGAGCCGCGCGGCGTGGCCCCCGATCTCGCCCGCGAACTGGCGAGGCGGCTCGGCGTGCCGGTGCATTTCGTCTCGTTCGACGGTGCCGGCCCGGTGTTCGATGCGCTCACCGCGATCCCGCCCGATCCGAAGGCGTGGGACATCGCCTTCCTCGCGATCGAGCCGGTGCGCGCCGCCGAGATCGCCTTCACCGCGCCCTATGTGGCGATCGAGGGCACCTACCTCGTGCGCAAGGATGCGCCGTACCGAAGCGTCGCCGAGCTCGATGCGCCCGGCCGGCGCATCCTGGTGTGGCCGAAAGCCGCCTACGATCTTTATCTCACCCGCACGCTGCAGCACGCCGAACTGGTGCGCCTGCAGCCGGAAACCGTACCCGATCTCACCGAGGCCTTCGCGCGCGAGAAGCTCGACGCCATCGCCGGCGTGCGCCAGCTGATCGGCAAGTCGCTGCCCGACAATCCGGAGCTGCGGATGCTGCCGGACAGCTTCATGCAGATCCGCCAGGCGATGGGCACGCGGCAGGGCCGCGACATCGGCGCGCGCTATCTGCGCGCCTTCGTCGACGAGATGAAGGCCTCGGGCTTTGTCGCCGATGCGCTGGCGCGCAGCGGCCAGAGCGCCACTGTCCCGTCGCCGGACGCCTGACGACATGCGCGCGGCCGCGGCGCTGTGCTGCGTACTGCTCGCGGGTGCGCCCGCCGCCGCGCAATCTCCCGCCGCGCAAATTGACGCCGCGCCATCGCCCGAAGCCGCGATCCGCGCCGCGTTCGCGCAATGGACCGACGACTTCAACGCCCGTAGAGCCGACCGCGTCTGCGACCTGTTCGCGAAGGATCTCGTCGCGCGCTATCGCGGCACGCCCGAGCGTGGCTACGCGCGGCAATGCGAGCTTCTTAACCGCGCGCTGACCGACCCGAAGCGGCGCTTCCACAACGCGCTCGACATCCGCGAAATCCTGGTGTCCGGCGACATCGCGATCGCCCGCGTGATCTGGACCCAGATTGTGCGCGACACCGCCACCGGCATCGAGACGAAGACGGTGGAGCCCGGCCTCGATGTGTTCCGCAAGGAGCCCGACGGCAAGTGGCGGATCATCCGCTATCTGGCGTTCGATGAGGAGTGAGAAGCGTCACCCTCCCCTGGAGGGGGAGGGTCGACCGCCGTCGCGCAGCGATGGCGGTCGGGGTGGGGTGGTTTTCCACCGTCACCCCACCCCGTCTCGCATCTCACGGTCGTTCGATGCGCGCCGACCCTCCCCCTCCAGGGGAGGGTGAAAGAGGCGGGGCTGAAAGCGAAATGCGTTGCAGCGTTGTGCGCGGGGTCCCGAGGCTCCCGGTGTCTGCGTGCGAGGCAGACAGCGGGCGTCGCACCCTAGCTCCGCCCAGACGACGCCTCGCGAGAGCGCCCCTCGTGAGCCAGGTGGCGATAGGAATATTAGCTTATAGGAATTTTGTCGAGAGGTTGGGTTAAATGGCAACCTTCCAACTTAAGAAGATCAACAAGACCATCCCCGACAGAAAGGCAAACAGCCAAGCCCATTGAAAGATCCTCTCTCGAAAATACCGTACTTTTCGCAGGTGAGTGATTTCGAGAGCGAAGTCGTCCTTCTTTGCGTAACCTAGAAACGGCCAGTCAACACCAACGACAATCAAACACAACAGCATCGATACGATGGACGGAAACGCAATCCCAATAAACGGAATGCTCTTTAGCTCATATATGTTTGCTGCAATTCCCACAAAAGCTGCTGCGAGAACGACGCCATCCAAGCGCATCAGGGCTGAAGCTTTGGCGTCAAGAACGCTAAGAATGTACCAGATAGACTCAATGGTCTTTTTTTCGGCTTCGTTCTGTTCCTCGTTCAAATTCTCTTTGAGAAGGTCATATTCTGCGCTGGCGGGCACCAAGCGCGATATTATCGGATAAAAAAACATTTTCATCTATAATGTCCTTTGAGTTCGAATCTGCGGGGCAATAGAGTATCCAATGTGTGGCACTCAATTAATCCGTCCCTGCCACACAATAAGATGTCTGCTGAAGCGCCAAACTCGCTTATTACTTGCAAACATGCGCCGCACGGCGGCACGGGTTCGTTCGAATCACTCACGATAGCGATCGCTTTAATATTTTTCTGCCCACCTGAAATCATCTTCGCAACGGCTGATCGCTCCGCGCATATGGTTGAGCCATAGGCGGCATTCTCAAAATTGGCTCCTGTGAAGATTTGATCTTCTTGGGGGGTGTGTCCTGGGGCGAGAATGGCGGCGCCAACTCTAAACCCAGAATACGGGGCATATGCTGAATGCCGCGCCCACATCGCCTCTTTCCATAACTGCTTGCATCGCTGCTCTGTTATAGAGAGGGGAGCACCTTTGAATTTAGGAGTGTGTGGCACCTCAATGGCGTCACTCATCTTTTTAGTCGGATTCTTCAGTAGTCTGACTATTTCTGCAAGAGTTTCCCCTCCGCTGGGCTGATCGACTATCTCTGTTGAAACCTCTCTCAGTTCGATTTGGGCATTGAACGCAAACGATACCGAAACGGATTTGGCCAATGAGACGTCATTCTTTCCGTCGCCGATAAAAATCGCGTCATAGGGAGTTAATTGGTATTCCCTCATCATGATTTTCATAAAGTCGACTTTTCCGAAATAATCGGATGGAAAATATTCCGCGTATGTAAGGGTTCTGTTGCTTCCAAAATGGTATTGGCAAGCAGCGATTGCATGGGCGACTTCGTACTTCAGCGCAACGCGATTGGCGAGTTCTTTGAACGCTCCGGTGATGATACAGGTGACAATTCTATTTTCTTTCAAAAATGACATGAGGTCGTCGAGACCGTCCATGAATTCAACGTCGTTGATGGCTTTCTGAAATTGCGCTTCGGTCAGCCCATATTTTTCATGGATTCTTACTGTATCCCTCATCCACGCTATGTAGCTTGGATATTCGTTGCGGCCCCATCTGTCTTTCGTCTCATTTTCTTCCGCGAGTGCATTTGAGCCAAGCTCTTCGGCTATTACTGTCCATACACTCGGAGCAACCCTCCCATCGTCAAGATGGATGGTCTTTTTTAGGAGGGTTCCCTCCAAATCTAAAAACGCAATTTTTGGGAGTGAAAATGCCAAGGGGGTTTCTCCTCTATTCGTGACATTGCTGCCCGCAAATCCACAAATCAGTCGGCCGAGCATGTCATCGCGCTCGGTTCGTTCTTCGTAGTTTTCGCGGTGCCGAACGCCGAATAAATACTATTCAGTGTTTCGCCGCTACGACACTTAAGCCCCTGAATTATCGGTAATTCGACGGTCTTATTTTCCGCGGCCGTTTTCGATACGGTTTTGGAAGGTGATCGCGCGAATTATTCCCCAAACTGCAGCCCCACCGCATCCACCACCGGCGCCGCTTTCCGCATCGCCGCGTCGTCCGACATGAAGCTGCGCTCCTCGCCATAGACGCCGTCATTGTCGCCGGCGTTGTCCGCTCCCTCGCGCATCGAAAAGCGCAAGATCAGTGAGCAGCCGCCGGCCTGCGTTTCCAGCGCGCCGCCGTTCCAGTCCAGCGTGGTGCCGCCGTAATCGAAGCCGAAGCCGTAGAGCCTGAACGGCCGCCCGTTCAGCGCCTCGACCTCTTTGAGCGTCATGCCGCGGCGGATGCCCTGCGCATTGCGCCATTGTGACGAGACGCCGATCCGGATCTCCGCCGGATTGCGCCGCCGCCTGTCGTCCCGCCACAGCACCTCGATGCGGCGCGCCGCAATGCGCGGGAAGATCACGCTCGCTTTCTCGGTCTCGCCTTCGCCGGTGCCGACGCTCTGCACCGCGACATTGTTCGCGCCGAACGCCTTGACGAGACTCGCATGGGTCATGCCGCGCGCGAACGGGCCGGTGCAGGACAGGACGTCCGGCGCCTTGCGCGGCGCGGCCTGATTGCGCTGCGCGGCTTGCGCGGTTGTCGCGGTCAGCATCAGCGCGAGGCAGGCGAGGGCGGGGCGCTTCACAGGCATGCAGGCCTTCATCCGCGAGCGGTCTGGCCGCGCGCGCCGCAGCCTCACGCTGCGATGCTGCAAAGACGCGCAGGCCCGGTCAAGAGCGCGACGGCGCGCGCGCCGCGCTTTCGCTCAACGGATAACGGCGCTGCCCTCAGTCCGGATAATGCAGCGCGATCATCTCCACGACCGGCGCGGCCGCCCGCATCGCCGCATTGCCGGAGGGGATTTCGCGGTCGCCCTCGATAGCGGCCTTGGTCGGCTTGGTCGGATTGAAGCGCAGCATCAGGAAACAGTTGCCGGGCTGCGTCGCCAGCTTGCCGTTCTGCCAGCCGCGCGTCGTGCCGCCGTAGTCCCAGCCGAAGCCGGATACGAGGAACGGCTTGCCGTTGAGCTTTTC
Organism: Pseudomonadota bacterium; assembly: GCA_023387555.1. GTDB lineage: Bacteria > Pseudomonadota > Alphaproteobacteria > Rhizobiales > Xanthobacteraceae > Pseudorhodoplanes. The sequence continues at coordinate 3,168 of JAEWHY010000294.1, read as the reverse complement.
GACATCCGCAAGCGCCATGCCGATGCCGAGGCCCTGCGGCGTGCGCCGGGCCGAGCCGGCGCCGACCCGGATCTGCGCGATGCTGCGCTTGCCCTCGTTCTCCTGCCAGAAGATTTCCAGCCGCTTCGCCTTGTCGCCGGCGAACAGCACGGTGACCTGCTCCTTCTCCTCGCCGCCGATCTCCTCGGTCGTCACATTGGCCTTGCCGAAGGCCGTGGCGATGCTCTCGGGCGTCGCATTGCGTGCGAATGGGCCGATGCAGGCGAGCGCGTCGGCGGGATTGCGCTCCGACGCATTGGCGGACGACACGAGACCGAGCCAGACGATTGCGAGAGCGGCGCATGCGAGAGACGAAGACCGGGCAGGATGCAGCTTCATGATGGTTCCGAACATGACTTCACGTTGTGTGTCTTAGTTCAAACCTGCCGCCACCGCGAACCCGCTTTTCGCCTGCGCGTTTGCCACTGGTCAGATCAACCAGACAGAGGAGCAGGACATGAAACGTCTCATTCTTGGATCGGCGGCGGCCGCCGCTTTGCTGATCGCCGCGCCGGCCGGCGCGCAGGTCTATCTCGGCGCCGATCCTGGCGGCGCGGGCGTGCGGGTCGGACCGTTCAGTGCGGGCGTCGGCACGCCGTACAGCTATCGCGAACCGGATTGCCGCATCGTGCGCGAACGGATCGTGACGCCGGACGGCCGCGTGGTCTTCCGCTCGCAGCGAGTCTGCGACTGACGCGGACTGCGGGGAAGCCGTTCGTGAAGCCCGGAATGAGATGAAGGGGTTGTATGTGAGTGAGGGCGCTTGACGGAATGGCGCCTGAACGCGCTGGGGGCGCGCCGCGGGAGGTAACGCGGACGCGCCCCCATGCCGTCCAGCCAGACTGGACCCGGGAGACGGCGGGTCCGCCGACCTTCGAAGTTCAACATTCGTCGTCTGATACTGTGCGAAATTGTCGCAGGCGTCAACGGACGCGCGCATTGGACCTTCGTTGCAGGCCCGGCGCCCCCGAGGGGGCTATTTCTTGAATTTCCTGCTGGTCCAGCCGCCGCGCTGTCCGGCCTTGCCGGCACTGGAGCGCGGGCCTGTGCGCTCGCGGTCTTGGCGCGCTTCGTCTTGGCGATAGGGCACCGCTTCGGTGCCGGGTCCCATGGAATCGAGATCGGGGAAATGCGGCGCGTCGCGCGACGCGCGCTGGGCGCCACGCTTGCCTTTGCCACCCGGCCGATCCGGCAGCACCTCGTGATAGGAGGCGACACCCATCTCGTCGAGCGTCGGCTTGTGCGGGCGGCTGACATCGACCTTGCCGGATTTGCCGCGGCCGCCTGACGTGTCGATGCGCTTGGTGGTCGGGTTGTCGGAGACCGCTAGTTCGGTGGCGCGCAGGCGCTTGATCTCGTCGCGCAGCCGCGCGGCTTCCTCGAAATCGAGATCGGACGCCGCCTCGCGCATCCGGGTTTCGAGATCGGCGATCACCGTCTCGAAGTTATGCCCGATGGTCGCAACCTCGGCGAACTCGCCCTTGCCGTCGCCGGCATCGATCAGCACGTGATCGCGCTCGTAGACGCTGTCGAGGATGTCGGCGATGTTCTTCTTCACCGACGCTGGCGTGATGCCGTGTTCCTTGTTGTAGGCTTCCTGCTTCTCGCGGCGGCGGCTGGTCTCGGCCATCGCGCGCTCCATCGAGCCGGTGACGTGATCGGCATAGAGGATGACGCGGCCGTCGACGTTGCGCGCCGCGCGGCCGATGGTCTGGATCAGCGAGGTCTCGCTGCGCAGGAAGCCTTCCTTGTCGGCGTCGAGGATCGCGACCAGCGCGCATTCGGGAATGTCGAGACCCTCGCGCAACAGGTTGATGCCGACCAGCGCATCGAAGGCGCCGAGCCGCAGGTCGCGGATGATCTCGATGCGCTCGATGGTGTCGATGTCCGAGTGCATGTAGCGCACCCGGATGCCCTGCTCGTGCAGATATTCGGTGAGGTCCTCGGCCATGCGCTTGGTCAGGACGGTGATCAGCGAGCGATAGCCCTTGCGCGCCACCTCGCGCACTTCGCCGACGAGATCGTCGACCTGCGTGCGCGCTGGCCGGATGTCGACCGGCGGGTCGATCAGCCCGGTCGGGCGGATCACCTGTTCGGCGAATACGCCTCCGGACTGGTCGATCTCCCAGCCGCCGGGCGTCGCCGACACCGCGATGGTCTGCGGCCGCATCGCGTCCCATTCCTCGAAGCGCAGCGGCCGGTTGTCCATGCACGACGGCAGGCGGAAGCCGTATTCGGCGAGCGTCGCCTTGCGCCGGAAGTCGCCTCGGAACATCGCGCCGATCTGCGGGATCGTGACATGGCTTTCGTCGACGAAGACGAGGGCATTGTCGGGGACATATTCGAACAGCGTCGGCGGCGGCTCGCCCGGCTTTCGCCCGGTAAGATAGCGCGAATAATTCTCGATGCCGGCGCAGGAGCCGGTGGCTTCCATCATCTCGAGGTCGAACAACGTGCGCTGCTCGAGCCGCTGCGCCTCGAGCAGGCGGCCGGCTTTCACCAGCTGGTCGAGCCGCATCTTCAGCTCGGCCTTGATCGAGGCCATCGCCTGGATCAGCGTCGGCCGCGGCGTCACATAGTGCGAATTGGCGTAGATCTTGACGAACTTCAGTTCGTCGGTCTCGCGGCCGGTCAGCGGATCGAATTCGGCGATCTTCTCGATTTCGTCGCCGAACAGCGACACCCGCCACGCGCGGTCCTCATAGTGCGCCGGGAAAATCTCGATGGTGTCGCCGCGCACCCGGAACGTGCCGCGCGAAAAGTCGAGCGTGCGCTTGTATTGCAGCGCGACGAGGTCGGCGATCAGCTGGCGCTGCTCGATCCGCCCGCCCTTCTTCAGCGAGAAGGTCATCGCCGAATAGGTCTCGACCGAGCCGATACCGTAGATGCAGGACACCGACGCGACGATCACGACGTCATCGCGTTCGAGCAAGGCGCGAGTCGCCGAGTGCCGCATGCGGTCGATCTGCTCGTTGATCGAGGAATCCTTCTCGATGTAGGTGTCGGTGCGCGGGATATAGGCTTCCGGCTGGTAGTAGTCGTAGTACGAGACGAAATACTCGACGGCGTTGTCGGGGAAGAAGCTCTTGAACTCGCCGTAGAGCTGCGCCGCCAGCGTCTTGTTCGGCG
>JAEWHY010000102.1 GCA_023387555.1 Pseudomonadota bacterium | reverse complement strand
CATCGGGCGCCGCCTTGGTGACGCTGCCGACGCCGATCACGCCACCAGCGCCGGGACGGCTTTCAATCACCACCGGCTGACCGAGGTCGTTTTGCAACTGCGCGCCGAGCAGCCTTGCGATCTGGTCGTTGGCCCCGCCAACGGCATAGGGCACGACGATCCGGATCGGCTTGTCCGGGAATTTTTGCGCCGAGGCCGGCATGGCGAATGCACCGGCAAGAACGGATAGTGCGACGGATGCGAGAAGCTTTCTGAATTTCATTTTGATCGCTGAACCTTGGTGTGACACTGCCCTGGACACGTGCGTTTTGTGGGTTGCTCGACGAACGCGATGGGTCGCGTGCAGTGCCTTACGTCGATTGCACTCGAGGTGCAAACATGCGAGCGAGTGCCAATCCTGTCAGTTCCGCGCAACTTGCTACGCGTCAGGCGCGATTTATGGCGATACCCTGGCGCGGGCGTTGCGCAGAAAATCGAGCGCACCTTGCAGGATGAATGCCGCGGCGTGCTGGTCGATGATCGCCGCGCGCTTGGCGCGGCTGGCGTCGGCGGCAATCAGATCGCGCTCGACCGCCGCGGTGGACAATCGCTCGTCCCAGAGCGCGATCGGCAGGTCGGTCAGCCGGGCGAAATTGCGCGCGAAGGCGCGGGTCGATTGCGCGCGCGGGCCTTCGGAGCCGTCCATGTTGAGCGGCAGGCCGAGCACGAAGCCGACCACCTGACGTTCGGCGGCGAGCGCGAGGAGCCGGGTGGCGTCAGCCTGAAAGGCCTTTCGCGCGACGGTTTCGACACCGGCGGCGAGCGTTCGGTCCGGATCGGAAACGGCGACACCGATCGTCTTGGTCCCGAGATCGAGCCCGATCAGCGCGCCTCTCGCCGGTAACAGGTGCTGCGCGTCGGCGAGGGGAGATATTGTTGCGGTCATGGCGCTGTCCATAGCACCGGGCAGCGGCGGGCGGCAGATCATGCTATGGGCCTGCCGTGATGAAATCGGTTCTGAACATTGGCAGGCGCCAAACCCTGCAGACTTTGCGGCTATGTGACCGGCCATTGCACTGGAGGGTGCCGTGACCGGGCCCGATCCACGGGACGGAGCGCTCCCGCGGCATTGCGAGCCCTGGGGCTTCTGGACCACCACGGCCTATGGATTGGCCGCGATCGCGGTCTGGCTGGCGGCGCAGCTGTCGGTTGCGCTCCTTGTTCTGGCATCGCTCGGTGTCGGCCGCGATGCCTCGGATTTCGAGGTCCAGACCCTGGCCTCGCATGCGCTGACCATCGCGGTGGCGACCATCCTCTCAATGCCGGCGCCGATTGCCGTGATCGCGCTCGCCGCAAGGCTCAGGCGTTGTAACATCGGCGAATATCTGGCGCTGTACCGTCCCAGGCGAGCGGACCTGATCGTCGGCCTCCTGTTCATCGCGGTCCTGCTGCCGCTCGGTGACCTGAGTTCGTGGCTGACCGGCCGCGATCTGGTCCCCGCAACCGTGGTTGACGCCTATCGCAGCGCGCGCGCCTCCGGCACGCTGGTCATGCTCACGGTGGCGCTGGTTGTCGCCGCCCCGCTGATGGAAGAATTGCTGTTCCGTGGCTTTCTGTTTCCGGGATATGCGCGCTCCTCGCTCGGGCCCTGGGGCGCCATCGCGCTTACATCGGCCGGCTGGGCGGTGATGCATGTCCAGTACGAGACTTTCTATCTCGTCCAGATTTTCATTTTGGGCTGCGTGTTCGGGTGGTTGCGCTGGCGCAGCGGTTCGACGCTGCTGACAGTGATCTTGCACGCCATCGTCAACGCGCTTGCGCTCGCCCAGGTGGCTTTCCTGGTCGAACGCGCAGGGTGACTGACGCCGTCAGCGCATTTCGACCCGTCAGCGCTTGGCGACGAAGCCATCGCGGATAACTTCGATGCGCGACTGAGCGGTATAGGCGTCGCTGCGAACCGGATGCCAGGTGACGGCATCGTTGCATTCGACATTGCCGCCAGGACGGATCTGCCCGGTCCGGTTGTCGATCAGGCGAAGCTCGCAGATGTTGCCGTCCCTTGGCGTAATCAGGATCGAGCCGGTGCGAAGATCATCGTCGGCAGGCTGAGGGCTTTCGGCAACCACCGGGTTGCCGCGGGTGATGAAGTCGGGAATGAGATGCCCGTCCGACAGACTGGCCGCAACGACAAAGGTCAGCAGGATCGCGGCCAGCACCGCATGTCGCCCGTCGCGGGCCGCCCAAAGGTGATGTTCCTTCGATCGGATTCGTCTGCGCATTGGCTTCTGGTCCATCCCGGGCGAAGTTTCGCTGAACTGAATTGACGATTCGTGAGCGGCGGAAAATGGAAATGTTTTCAGTCGGTTATAGAGTGAGCCTGCGATTGTTGCGGGCCGGCGGCGCAAACGCCACATGCAAGGGCGCCGGGAACTGGTAGAGTTTGAAAATGAGCGGCTTAACCGAAATTCCAATCGTCGATATTCGCGAAGGCGGACCCTTGCGCCAGGCACGAGACAATGCCGCGCGGGCGAAAGCGCTGCGCGACGATTGCCTGTCATTCTTTCCAAAGCCGGTCGCTGCGGCTTTGCCGATGCTGGATGCGATGGCGCGGCGCTGGCTGTCGCGCTCGCAGTCGCCCTATGTGCGCGAGATTGAGGGCATCGCGGCCGCGCTGGGCTTCAGTGGCGTGTGGTTTCTGAACGGCTCCTATTCCTGGGGTTGCACCACCATGAGCCGCGACGAGGAGGGGGAGCCATGGCTGGTGCGCACCCTCGACTGGCCATTCCCGGGCCTTGGCCGTCATGTCGAGATCGCCCACAAATGGGGCGAGGCGGGTGAGTTCTATAGTGTGACCTGGCCGGGCTACGTCGGCACTTTGACCGGCATGGCGCCCGGCCGTTTCGGCGCTGCCATCAATCAGGCGCCGCTGTGGCGGCGCA
>JAEWHY010000441.1 GCA_023387555.1 Pseudomonadota bacterium | reverse complement strand
CTCTACAGCTATCTCCTTCAGCTGACCGCGCGCCGCCATGACAACAGCGACATGGCACTCGACTCCTTCAGGGAAATGCGGCGGGTGGAGTGGGACACGCTCTTGTTCTTCTTCGGCATCATATTCGCGGTCGCTGGCCTCGGCGTCATCGGCTATCTCGCGCACCTGTCGAACTGTCTCTACGTCGATCTCGGACCGACAGCGGCCAACATCACGATCGGCATTCTGGGCGCGGCCTTCGACAACATCCCGCTGATGTTCGCCGTCCTCACCATGAATCCCGAAATGTCGAGCGGCCAATGGATGCTCATCACATTGAGTACCGGCGTCGGCGGCAGCCTGGTGTCCATCGGATCGGCGGCGGGCGTGGTGCTAATGGGCCTGGTGCGCAACCACTACACCTTCATGAACCACCTGCGCTGGGCATGGGCCATCGCGCTCGGCTACGTTGCCAGCATCATGACCCATCTGTGGATCAATGCCGCGCTGATGTAATCATCGAGCGCGCCGCTCGTGACGCGAGCGGTCGAACTGAAGATCGAACTGCGGAGGCGTCAACGCACCTTGGCCCGGTAGATCAGGTCACCAGCCTCGGTCCTGACCACGATCTCCTTGAAGTTCTTGTAACCGATCTGATGCCCTGTCCCGTTCAGCGCCCGAAGCGCGGCCTCCTGACGCGCGGCTTCATCAGAGGGCAGTTCAGCCCCGACCATGTCCTCCTGATTGTCCAGATCAAAGAAATACCTCGGCATGTCACGACAAATCTTGAGGTCGCGCCGCGGTTCCGTACAGTTCGGCCTGTCTATAGGGAAGCGAACACAAAGGAACAATAAGGGGGCGCCATCGACCCCGATAAGTGCTTTGCTTACTCATCACCGACAACGGCCCCCGGCGTCGGTGGCTGAGAGACCAAGCGCGCTCTTGCCTGTATGGCGGAGCACCTCATGGACAATCAGCTTCTTTGAGCCCTTTCATCTAAAGGACTTCGCGCTCTCTCACCGCGCGACGTCGAACTCCATTCCCACGCTGCACGCGCTGCTGATAAGTCACGAGCAAACCGTTTACGCTCAGGCGCAACAATCCGCCGCATGCATTGCAGCGCGTAACATCGACGAATTTCTGGCGAGATTGGATGCTGCGCCCGCGACCTGGCGGGTTCTGCTGCGCTTGACGGGAGAGCCTCGCTAAGCCGGGCCATCGTCCAAATCGCCCAGGAAAGCGCGTCGCAACCATCGATGGAATTCCCGCATCCTGCGACCAACGCCATGCGAGCGTCCTCTAGCCCATCAGGCCCGGCCCTTGTCCAAGACAGAGCGGGATATCCATAGTCCGCTGGGACATTTTGTCGGCACAAGCCGCCGCACAACTCGCCGCCTCGACTCTAATCATCACCTGGGCTATCAGTTCGCGATTAATGAATATTTCCCGCGGTTTGTGGGGTATGGAGGCCGGGCGACGGGAACCTGACCCCGGGGTATGACGCGCTTTCGCACCGATGCACCGTAGCCCCAAAGGTCCAAAAAGTACCCTCACGGAATGACGCTCGATCAGCTCAGAATCTTCATCGCCGTCGCCGAACGCGAACACATGACCATGGCGGCGCAGCATCTGCGGTTGACGCAGTCCGGGGTCAGCGCAGCCATTTCCGCACTCGAGAAACACTGTGAGATGCCGTTGTTCGATCGCGTGGGGCGAACGATCAAGCTGACCGAGGCCGGGCGCGTATTCCTCACCGAGGCCCAGGGCATTCTCACCCGCGTGGACGCAGCCAAGGACGCACTCGCGGAGATCGACGGGCTGAAGCGCGGAACGTTGCGGATCCAGTCCAGCCTGACGATCGCGAGCTACTGGCTGCCGCAAAGGCTGGTGAAGTTCCGCAAGGCCTATCCGCAAATCTCGGTCCAGCTCGGCATCAACAATACCGCCAATGTCGCCAGAGCTGTGCTGGACGGTGCCGCGGAAATCGGTTTCGTCGAAGGTGAAGTATCGAGCCCGCTGCTCAAGCAGCATGTGGTCGATACCGACAAAATGGTGCTCGTCGTTTCGAGACAGCATCCGGCCGCAAAACTAGAACGTCTGTCGTGCGACGACATCCAGAAGCTGAAGTGGGTTCTGCGCGAGGACGGCTCCGGCACGCGATCGACCTTTGAAGCCGGACTGCGCGGCCTGGGTTGCGATCCGAACACGCTGGATGTCGTTCTCGAACTGCCCTCGAACGAAGCGATCAAGACCGCCGTGGTTGCCGGCGCCGGCGCGACCGTGATTTCGCAATCGGCCGTGAGCGCCGACATCGCCAGCGGCAAGCTGGTGAGATTGCCGATGAAGCTTCCTGCGCGACCTTACAGGATCCTGTGTCATCGCGACCGCTATCGCAGCAGAATGGCACGGGCGCTGCTTGCGATCGTCAATCCTGATTATCACAAGCTCGCCGCAAAGGGCTGAGGCGCGCGAAATCGCGTTCGAACACGCGCAGTCATCGTTTCAAGAAACTAAATCGATTGGTTCTCGCCTTGTTGCGATATGACCACAATGATAGTGTGGAAGCGATCTTGCGCGACGGATGTGTGTATCGTTGTACGGTATACGCCGATGCCTACCCCGCACAGAATACATCATCTGATGATTGGCCACGGAGAGGAAATAATGCTCGAGAATACCGCCATCGCCGATATGAATCATCCATGCAGGATCGGGGTCGACAATCTTCTGATCAACTGCGGAGAGATCGGCACGGGCGCGAATGTTCTCTTCATCAATGAGCCGGCCTACTGGGTCGAGCGCGATGTCGTCGAAATGATGGAAGAACGTGCCCGCCAGCTTGGCGCCAACGTCACCAGCCTGTGGCCGGGCCGCATGTCCGGTCCGGATTCGGTTCCGGCCGAGATCATCCGCCAGATCGAAGTCGCTGACGTTACGATCTTCAATCACAGTATGGGCGCGATGCTGCGCGTGTTCCCGATCGCCGGCACCGGCATCCGGATCCTAAACTACGCCACCACCCGCGAACTGATGGAAGCCGACTACGCCCGCGTCAACCACAAGCTCTGGGACGAAGCCAGCAAGAAGGCCATCCAGGAGATCAACACGGTCCGCCGCTGGCACATCAAGTGCGACCTCGGCACCGACGTCGAGGGCGTCGTCCCGGAATCGGAAAGCAAGGGCATCAAGGGCCTGAACCCCTTTGCGCTGCGCACCTTCCCGTTCGGAACCCACCGTCCGACGTCGAGCATGCAGGCGCGCGGCAAGCTCGCCATCCGCTGGTTCACAAGCGCCAGCATGCACGACTTCGGCTCGCAGGGCATCCGGCTGGAAGAGCCGATTATCCTGGAATTCGCCAACGCCAAGATCACCGGCTTCACCGGCAACCAGAAGCTGATCGACCGGACGGTCGCCTATCTCGAAGAGGTCGGCAACAAGACCCACAAGGAGGCCATGCTGATCAATTCATGGCACGCCGGCATCAATCCGCAGACGTTCTCGCCCTGGGGCGACAGCGATGACACGCTCGAAGCCTGGATGAACGTAGCGCACAACAGCCCGCACATTCTGCATTTCCATGCCATCGGCGAGCAGATCCCGGGCGAACTGTCGGTGCCAATCATCGACCCGACCGTGACCATGGACGACAAGGTCATGTGGACCGGCGGCAAGTTCACAGCATTCAATCGCCCGGACTATATCGAGATGACCAAGCGTTACGCCAACGG
>JAEWHY010000439.1 GCA_023387555.1 Pseudomonadota bacterium | reverse complement strand
CGCTTGGACAGCACCGTGTAGCTCAGATTCAGCCGCGCGAATTCATACTGGCGCGGCCGCGACGGCACCGGCAGGTTCTCCACGAACCAGTCATAGAGCGGCCTGTGGTCCTCGAATTCCAGCGTGCAGATCGAATGCGTGACGTGCTCGATGGCGTCGGACTGGCCGTGCGCATAGTCGTAGCTCGGGTAGATTTTCCAGGCGTCGCCGGTGCGCGGGTGCGTCGCATGCAGGATCCGGTACATCACCGGGTCGCGCAGGTTGATGTTGCCCGACGCCATGTCGATCTTGGCGCGAAGGACCCGCGCCCCGTTCGGAAACTCACCGGCGCGCATGCGGCGGAACAGGTCGAGATTCTCCTCCACCGAGCGGTCGCGGAACGGCGAATTGGTGCCGGGCTCGGTGAGCGTGCCGCGCGTCGCCCGCATCTCGTCCGGCGACTGGTCGTCGACATAGGCCTTGCCCGCCTTGATCAGCAGTTCGGCCCATTCGTAGAGCTGCTCGAAATAATCAGAGGCGTGATAGAGATGCGCGCCCCAGTCATAGCCGAGCCAGCGGACGTCGGCCTCGATGGCGTCGATATATTCCTGCTCCTCCTTCACCGGATTGGTGTCGTCGAATCGCAGGTGACAGCGCCCGCCGAATTCCTGCGCGATGCCGAAATTCAGTGCGATCGACTTGGCATGGCCGATGTGGAGATAGCCGTTCGGCTCGGGCGGAAACCGCGTCACCACGGTCTTGTGGCGTCCCGAAGCGAGATCGGCTTGCACGATGTCGCGGATGAAGTCGCGCCCCGTTTCCGCCGTCGAAATCTCGTCCACCGCCATATGTGTCTCTCTTGTGTGCGAAGTTGGCCGCGCCTCTGTGCCAAATTCGGCCCGCAGCGCCAAGCGTCAGGTAGATAAGCGTCAGGTAGCCAAGCGTCAGGTAACCTTGCCTCGCCATCGCCGCAATCGGCAGCAAAGCGCTGTATCCGCGCCATGCCGCCCATGATAGATGGGCCGACCACAAACCGATACGCGTTTCCGGATGACTGTTGTAACCCGCTTCGCCCCCTCACCGACCGGTTTCCTCCATATTGGCGGCGCGCGCACCGCGCTGTTCAATTGGCTTTATGCCCGCGGCCGCGGCGGCAAGATGCTGCTGCGGATCGAGGATACCGACCGCGAGCGGTCCACGGACGCGGCGATCGCGGCCATTCTCGACGGACTGACCTGGCTCGGCATCACCTGGGACGGCGAGGCGGTTCATCAGTTCGCCCGCGCCGAGCGCCACCGCGAGGTCGCCGAGCAGCTTCTGGCCAGCGGCCGGGCTTACCGCTGCTACGCGAGCCCGGAAGAACTCGCCGCCATGCGCGAGGCCGCGCGCGCGGCTGGCCGCGCCCGTCTCTATGACGGCCGCTGGCGCGATCGCGATCCGTCCGAAGCGCCCGCAGGCGTCAAACCCGTGATCCGGCTGAAGGCGCCGCTCACCGGCGAGACCGTGATCGAGGACCAGGTCCAGGGCCGCGTGGTCTGGCAGAACACCGATCTCGACGATCTCGTGCTGCTGCGTTCCGACGGCAATCCGACCTACATGCTGGCGGTCGTGGTCGACGACCACGACATGGGCGTCACCCACATCATCCGCGGCGACGATCACCTGACCAATGCCGCACGCCAGACCCAGATCTACGAAGCGCTCGGCTGGCCGGTTCCGGTCATGGCGCATATTCCGCTGATCCACGGACCGGACGGCTCGAAGCTCTCCAAGCGCCACGGCGCGCTGGGCGTCGATGCTTATCGCGCGCTCGGCTATCTGCCGGAGGCCTTGCGGAACTACCTCGTCCGGCTCGGCTGGAGTCACGGCGACCAGGAAATCTTCTCCACCGAGCAGATGATCGAATTGTTCGACCTGCCGCAGATCGGACGATCCGCTGCACGCTTCGATTTCGTGAAGCTGGAAAGCCTGAACGGGCATTACATGCGGCACACCGACGATGCCGTCCTGCTCGCCGACTTCGAGCGCGCGCTGCCGTTCATCGCGGGCGGCGCCGAACTTGCTGCGAAGCTCGACGACTCGCTGCGCGCCAAGCTCGTCCAGGCGATGCCGGGCCTCAAGGAGCGGGCCAAGACCCTGGTCGAACTCCTCGACCAGTCGCGCTTCATCTGGTGCGACCGTCCGCTGCCGATGGAAGACAAGGCGCGGGCGCTGCTGACCGACGACGCCCGGGCGATCCTGCGCGGGCTGCTGGAAAACTTCGAAGCGATCCCGGAATGGTCGGCGCAAAGCACCGAAGCCGCGGTGCGGGCCTATGCCCAATCCGCCGGTGTGAAACTCGGTTCGGTCGCGCAGCCGTTGCGGGCCGCCCTCACCGGCCGTGTCACCTCTCCGGGAATTTTCGAGGTGCTCGCGGTGCTTGGAAAGACCGAAAGCATGGCGCGGATTCGCGAACAGGCCGCCAAAAGCGGCTCGGCCGCGGCTTGACCTGCGGATCTGCGGGCCGGGGAAACAGTTACCATCCGTCGGGTGCCTGACCTGCCCATCTTGCGATGCGGAAACGGATGGGATACGCCACATTCACTGGACCAACCCGGGGGCTGGACCGATAGCCTGCCGAACAACGGCAGGCCTTCACGCTTAGAATACTGAACTTCTCGCAAGGGGATGCCGATGGACGCGAAGACGGCAAACAACAAAACCGCAAAGGTCACGGTCGGCGACGAAAGTCATAATTATCCGATCAAGGCCGGAACCATCGGCCCCGAAGTCGTCGACATCGCGAAGCTTTACGCCACGACCGGGATGTTCACCTACGATCCCGGCTTCACCTCGACGGCGAGCTGCGAATCCAAGATCACCTATATCGACGGCGACGAAGGCATCCTGCTGTATCGCGGCTATCCGATCGAGCAGCTGGCCGAGCACGGCGATTTCCTGGAGACCTGCTATCTGCTGTTGTTCGGCGAGCTGCCGACGCCGACCCAGAAGGCCGACTTCGTCAAGCGCGTGACCAACCACACCATGGTCCACGAGCAGATGACGCGCTTCTTCCAGGGCTTCCGGCGCGACGCGCATCCGATGGCGGTGATGGTCGGCTCGGTCGGCGCGCTGTCGGCCTTCTATCATGACTCGACCGACATCTCGGATCCGTATCAGCGTCTCGTCGCCTCGATCCGCATGATCGCCAAGATGCCGACGCTCGCCGCGATGGCTTACAAGTACACGGTCGGCCAGCCCTTCATCTATCCGACCAACGCGCTCGATTATTCCTCGAATTTCCTGAAGATGTGCTTCGCGGTGCCCTGCGAGGAATACAAGCCGAACCCGGTGCTGGCGCGCGCCATGGATCGCATCTTCATCCTGCATGCCGACCACGAGCAGAATGCCTCGACCTCGACGGTCCGGCTCGCCGGTTCGTCGGGCGCCAATCCGTTCGCCTGTATTGCGGCGGGTGTCGCCTGCCTCTGGGGCCCGGCGCATGGCGGCGCCAATGAAGCCGCGCTGAAGATGCTGGAGGAGATCGGCACCGTCGATCGCATTCCGGAATATGTGAAGCGCGCGAAGGACAAGAACGATCCGTTCCGTCTGATGGGCTTCGGCCACCGGGTCTACAAGAACTACGATCCGCGCGCCAAGATCATGCAGAAGACCTGCCACGAGGTGCTGTCCGAAGTCGGAAACAGCGACGACCCGCTGCTGCAGGTCGCCATGGAGCTCGAGCGCATCGCGCTGCACGATGAGTATTTCATCGAGAAGAAGCTCTATCCGAACATCGACTTCTATTCGGGCATCACGCTGAAGGCGATGGGCTTCCCGACCTCGATGTTCACCGTGCTGTTTGCGGTCGCCCGCACCGTCGGCTGGATCGCGCAGTGGAAGGAAATGATCGAGGACCCGCAGCAGAAGATCGGCCGTCCGCGTCAGCTCTATACCGGCCCGACGCGCCGCGACTATGTCCCGATCTCGACCCGCAAGGCCTGAGCGCGCATACGGCTTGAGCGCGCAATTCTTGAGCGCTCAAGTCTTGAGGACGAACATTAGTCCTTAGATTTTCGAAAGGCCGGCTCATTGAGCCGGCCTTTTTGTTTCAGCGCCTGTACGATTGTGTTGTAGATTCGCGCCCGCATCGGGCGGCTAGCGGGGAGATCAACGATGATGCCAACACTCGCGCAACTGATCGTCTGGATCGTTGTCGGCCTGATCGGCGGCACGCTCGCAGGCTATGCCATCACCTGGCACAAGGCCGGTTTCGGCGTCTGGCGCAACGCCGCGCTCGGCCTTGTCGGCGCGCTGCTCGGCGGTTTCCTGTTCCGGATCTTCGGGCTGTTTCCCAATCTCGACCGGATCTCGATCTCGCTGCGCGACGTGGTCGCGGCCTTCGTCGGCTCGCTGATCATCCTTCTGGCGTTGTGGGCCTGGGATAAATTCGGCAAATCCGCTTAAAGTCGGCCAACGCATAATCCACTCCCGGGGCTTGTCATTCCGGGACGGCGCGCAGCGCCGGGCCCGGAATCCAGGGTCGAGAGAAACCGTGTTTATCTATTCGCAAGCGAGCGGAACGGGACGCCGTAACTCGGCACGACTCGCGATCTCTCGTCGCGTCTGTCAGCACACACCTGACCTCTGCCCTGGAGTCCCGGAGTCGCTCGCCATGACGAGCGCTGGGCATGACCATTTCGCCTCATGGGTCGCCACACCTTGACAAAATTCCTATAGGATATTATACCTATCTCGTCCTGATCACGAGGGGCGTCTTCCGGAGACGTTCGGCGGATGGATCGGGATCCGGCGCCCTGCGAGCCGGCTCTAACGTGGAGCCGGCTCTAACGTGGAGCCGGCTCCCGGGTGGCTCCGGGACCCCGCCCTGCCGGCACTAGGACCGGTGTGCGAGGAGCTCGCTAGATGCGCCGGACTTTCATAAGTCCGGCGCTGGAAGCGCGGCCCGGAGTTGGCGGTGGCTCAAGGGCTGCCGTCAGAACGCCGCGGTGGAGCGCCGCGAGGCGAGCGCGCTGCGTCAATGCGCGCGCCGCACCTTGTGGTGCGGACACGGATGGTGCGCCGCGCAGCGCTCCACCTCCCCTCACCGCGCCGGTGAGGGTTTTGACAGCCGCCCCGCGCGCGAACGGGCCGCGGGATCGCATGCGCCTGCGCTGAACCCCACCCCCCATCACAGGAGAAGCCATGACCGGCAAAGGCCTGCAAGGAAACCGGAAGCGAAGGCTCCGGCCGACGCCGCAGACCGTCGAACCGCCGGCAAGCCGTGACGATGGATTGAAGCGAGCGCCCTGCCGAGGCGCCGGAAACGGATGGTGCTGCGGCGCCGCGCATCAGGCCGTTGTGAAGATGCGCCGGGTGCAGCGGTTACGCCGGATGCGCGCCGCCATTGGTCCGCGCCACGCGCTCTGCGCCGTCATAGGCCCAGGTCACATAGGCCGCGCCCCAGGTGAAGCCGCCGCCGAACGCGGCAAGCACCAGCCGGTCCCCGGTTTTCAGCTTGCTCTCATAATCCCAGAGGCAGAGCGGGATCGTCGCCGCGGTGGTGTTGCCGTATTTCTGGATCGTCATCATCACCCGATCCATCGGCAGGCCCATGCGATCGGCGGTCGCCTCGATGATGCGGCGATTGGCCTGATGCGGAACCAGCCACTGGATCATGTCGCCGCGCAGGTTGTTGCGGCCCATGATCTCGCTCGCGACTTCCGCCATCTTCGCGACCGCGAACTTATAGACCGCGGCGCCCTCCTGATAGACGTAGTGCTGACGCTTCGCCACGGTGTCCGCCGATGGCGGCAGACGGCTGCCGCCGGCTTTCTGGTGCAGATGGATCATGCCCGATCCGTCCGAGCGCACCAGCGTATCGAGAATGCCCTCGCCGTTCGGGCTCGGTTCGACCAGCACCGCACCGGCGCCGTCGCCGAACAAAACGCAGGTCGCGCGATCGGTATAGTCGATGATCGCCGACATCTTATCGGCGCCGACCACGACGACTTTCCGGCACTGACCATTGGCCACGAACTGCGAGGCGATGGTCAGCGCGTAGATGAATCCCGAGCAGGCCGCCTGAACGTCGAACGATCCGACCGGGCCAAGGCCCACCATGTCGCTGATCAGGTTTGCGGTCGACGGAAACACGAAGTCGGGCGTCGTCGTTGCGCAGATCAACAGGTCGATATCGGAGGGCTTGTTGCCGGTGCGTTCGAGCAGGCCCTTCACAGCCTCCGCGCCCATATGCGACGTGCCAAGGCCCTCGCCCTTCAGGATTCGCCGTTCGCGAATCCCGGTGCGCTCGGTGATCCAGGCGTCGGAGGTGTCCACCATCCGCGCCAGTTCCGAATTGTTCAGCACGTAATCCGGCAAATACCCGCAAACGCCTGTTATTGCTGGAGTTTTTAAGCTGTGGCCATTCCGCATGGGTACTCGCCGATTCATGGCGACAGGGAGGAGAAGGTGCAAATTAGGCGGTTACGGGGCACGATGCCAGCGTTTCGGACGCAGGCTCAGGCTGAAATCCGTGGTTTGTTGGCAACCTGCACGACGATATCGGCCGCCCGCAGCGCGGGCCGGGCTTGGCCGATTTCCATGATCTCATCAAGGCGGGAGAAGGCCTCGACCTGCCTTTTCCGCTCCGCGGTGTCCGACAACAGCGGTTCGAGCGCCGCAGCAAGTTTGTCCGGGGTGCAATCGTTCTGGATGAATTCGGGTACGACGTTTTCGCCGAGCACCAGATTGGTCAGGATCACCGACGGTACCTTGATAAGGCGGCGCGCGATGGCGACCTCCCAGGACGCCATCTTGTATGCGGTGATCATCGGCACGCCGGACACCCCAAGCTCGAGCGTCACCGTGCCGGACTTGGCGAGCGCCGCGCGGGCATTCCGGAATGCCGCCCGCCGGTCCTCGCGCTTGACCACGATCTTCGGCCGCAATGGCCAGCGCGCGGTCTCACGCAGCACGAGGTCCTGCAGATGCGGCGTGGTCGGGATCACGATGTCGATCGGCCAGACGGTCTTGGCGATGCGTTCGACGGCGCGGCCGAACGGCTCGATCAGCCGGCGGATCTCGTTCTTGCGGCTGCCGGGCAGCACCAGCAACAGCGGCGCGCCGCTGGTGCGGCGCTCGGCTTCCTCGGCGCTGGGGCGCAGTTCATCGATCTGCTCGACCAGCGGATGGCCGACATAGGTGCAGGGCGGACCGCCGAGGCGCTCGTGGACGCCCGGCTCGAACGGCAGCAGGGCCAGCACATGATCGACATAATGG
>JAEWHY010000404.1 GCA_023387555.1 Pseudomonadota bacterium | reverse complement strand
GTGCAGGCCGGGCTCGCTCTGATCGCCTCCAATGTGGCGAATGCGGAGACGCCCGGCTATGTCCGCAAGACGCTCACGCAGACCACGACCTCGGCCGGCGGCGCCGGTGTCAGCGTCCGCGTCGCTGCAGTCAATCGCGAACTCGACATCTATCTGCAACGGCAATTGCGCACCGAGGCGGCCGGCGGCGCCTACGCCGATCTGCGCGCGCAGTTCTTCGCCCGGTTGCAGAGCATGTACGGCAATCCCGGCGCGGATGCGACGCTGGAAGTCGCCTTCAACGACTTCACCACGACGCTGCAGACCCTCGGCACCTCGCCGGAATCGCCGTCGGCGCGCTCTGCCGTGATCAGCGCCGCGCAGGTTCTGGCGCAGCAGCTCAACAGCATGTCCGCCGACATCCAGTCGCTGCGCAGCGATGCGGAATACGGCATCAGCGACGCCGTGGCGCGCGCGAACAACGCGATGCAGCGGATCGCCGACATCAACCGGCAACTGGCGCTCAACACCACGCCGGATGCCGCGACCGCGACGCTGCTTGACCAGCGCGACATGTATATCGACGAGCTGTCGCAGCTCATGGACATCCGGGTGATCGCGACCGACCACAACCAGGTCAATGTCTTCACCAATTCCGGCATCCAGCTGGTCGGCGCGGATGCCGCGCGGCTGTCTTTCGACCTGCAGGGCTCGATGCAGCCGGCGTCGCAATGGACCGCGGATCCCGCAACCCGCGCGGTCGGCACCATCAGGCTCGTCACGCCGACCGGCAGCGAACTCGATTTGCTCGCCAGCAACGCGATCCGCTCCGGCGAAATCGCGGCGTTCGTGGAGATGCGCGACTACATCCTGCCGCAGGCGCAGGCGCAACTCGACGCGATCGCAGCGACGATGGCGTCCAGTTTGTCGGATGCGACCATCCCCGGCACCCCTGTTTCCGTGCTCGGGCAGGACGGCCACGACATAGACATGGCCGCGCTGCTGCCCGGCAACAGCATCAATCTCACCTGGACCGACACCGTCACCGGCCGGCAGCACAATGTCACAATCGTGCGGGTCGATGACCCGGCCGCGCTGCCGCTCTCGAATGATGCCACCGCCTGGGCGGACGACACCGTCATCGGGATCGATTTTTCCCAGGGACCTGCCGCCCTTGCGGCCCAGCTCAACAGCCATTTCAACGGACGGATCACGTTCTCCAATCCGTCCGGAACGACGCTTCGAATTCTCGATGACGGCGCTGCGAACAATTCAGCCATCAATGCCGTCAGCGCCACCGTGACCCGCACCGGATTTGGCAGCGGTGGACCGCAACTGCCATTCTTCACCGATGCCGCGGCGGTCTATACCGGGGCCATCACTTCGACCGGCTCGCAAAGCGTCGGATTGGCCGGACGTATCACGGTCAACGCGCAACTGGTCGCCGACCCGTCAAAGCTCGTGCTGTTCCAGCCCGGAACGACGGCGGGCGATCCGACGCGGCCGAATTTCATCCTTGGTCAATTGCTCGACACGTCGGCGACGTTCTCGGCCAGGACCGGGATCGGTTCGACCGACTCGCCGTTCAGCGGCTCGCTGTCCTCGTTCCTGCGCCAGGTGATCAGCTTCCAGGGCGAGGCGGCCGAAAACGCGACGAACCTCGCGGCTGGCCAGCAGGTCGTGGTCAACGCGCTGAAGGAGCGGGTCGCCGATGCGTCGGCGGTCAATATCGACATCGAAATGGCCAATCTGCTCACACTGCAAAGCGCCTATGGCGCCAACGCGCGCGTGATGTCCGTCGTCAAGGAGATGATGGATCAGTTGATGAGAATCTGAGGCGGACATGAGCATTGGCGGTGTCGGGACCCGATCCCTCTTGTTGACGCAGTCGCTGGTCGGCATGCGCGCGCAGCTCGGCGATCTGCAGCGCCAGCTCGCGACCGGCAAGCGCTCCGACGATTACGCCGGCATCGGCATCAATCGCGGCCTGACCGTCGGCCTGCGCTCGCATATGTCGGCGATTGCCGGTTATGGTGACACCATCAAGAATATCGGGGTCCGGCTCGAACTATCGCAGACGGTGCTGGGCCGGGTGGCCGAGATCGGCCGCGAGACCAAGGCGGTCGCCACTGAAATGACCTCGCCGGATGGCCGCGCCACAGCCCAGACCTCGGCGCTGTCTGCCCTTGGCGAAATGCTGGGCCTCCTCAACACGCGGTCCGGCGATCGTTTTCTGTTTTCCGGAATGGCCACCGACCGCCCGGCGGTGGTGTCCATGGAGCAGCTTCTTGACGGGGACGGCACGCGCGCGGGCTTGCGGCAGGTCATCGCGGAACGGCTGCAGGCCGATCTGGGCGCAAGCGGCCTCGGGCGTCTTGCAGTGTCTTCCCCGTCGCCGACGGCGGTTGCGATCAGCGAAGAGATGCCCGCGACCGTGTTCGGCTTCAAGCTTGGGGCAATCTCGTCCTCGCTGACGGGGGCGACCGTGAGCGGCCCTTCGGGTGCTCCGCCGGCGCTCTCCGTCGATCTCGGCGCTGCGAATCCGAATGCGGGCGAGAGCGTGCGCTTCACTCTTGAGTTGCCGGACGGTTCGACCGAAGACGTCACGCTCACGGCGACCAATTCAACGCCCGCGGGGGCAGGGGAGTTCTCGATCGGCGCCGACAGCGCTCAGACCGCAGCGAACCTGCAGGCCGCGCTCGGTGCCGAAATCGGAAGCCGGGCGCGCACAGCGCTGTCCGCAGCCTCGGCGCTGTCCGCAGCCGGCGATTTCTTCAACATCGATGATGCCAACCCGCCGCGCCGCGTCGCAGGACCCCCGTTCGACACCGCGACCGGCTTCGTCGCCGGGACAGAGGCCGATACGGTGAAGTGGTACACCGGCGAGGCTGGCAGCCAGCCGGCGCGCACGACCGCGAATGCGCGGATCGATCAATCCATCAGCGTGCAATACGGGCTACGGGCCAACGAGGAAGGCATCCGCTGGCAGTTGCAGCATGTCGCGGCGTTGGCGGCGATTTCCATGCCCAGCGTCGATCCCGATTCCGATCGGCGAGCCGCGGCGCTCACCACGCGTCTG
>JAEWHY010000340.1 GCA_023387555.1 Pseudomonadota bacterium | reverse complement strand
GTCGGTGGGCGAGAATTCGGTTCACGGTTCGGACGCTGCCGACACCGCGGCCAAGGAAATCGCCCAGTTCTTCTCCGGCAACGAGATCGTCGGCTGATAGGAATTATCTATCGCCCAAAATAGTCCGGCCTGTTGCCACCGTAGTTCTACGGTCGTAGATACCCCTTGAGTTTGGATTCAAGGAAAGGGGTGTCTGGGTGGGATCGCTTTGGGCGGACATGCTCTCGCCGGGCTTCTGGGTCGCGGCCGGGCAGATCATTGGAATCAACATCATTCTGTCAGGCGACAACGCGGTGGTGATCGCGCTCGCCTGCCGGATGCTGCCCGCGAAAGAGCGGTTCTGGGGCATGGTCCTCGGCGCCGGCGTTGCCGTGCTGCTGCGCATCCTCTTCACCCTCGTGGTGGCGCAGGCGATGGGTTATCCGTTCCTGAAGCTGGTGGGCGGCGTTCTCCTGATCTGGGTCGCCGTCAAGCTGGTGGTCCCGGAGGATGACCACGGCGAGGGCAAGATCGCGGCCGCCGACAACCTGTGGCGGGCGGTGCGGATCGTGGCGATCGCCGACATCGTCATGAGCCTCGACAACGTGATCGCGATCGCGGCCGCGGCGGAGACCGCGGGCATCCGCGTCGATCCGGAGAATGCGGAGGCGATCAAGACCGCGCTGATCATCTTCGGCCTCGTCACCTCGATCCCGCTGATCGTCGCGGGTTCGGCGCTGCTGATGTCCTTGCTCGACCGCTATCCCATTCTGGTCTGGGCCGGCGCGGCGCTGCTCGGATGGGTCGCCGGCGACATCATGGTGAAGGACCCGGCGCTGGCGCGCATCCTGACCCCGGATCAGATCCACATGCTGCATTACTGGGCCGCCGCCGTCGGCGCCGCCTTCGTGGTGCTGATGGGCTATTGGCTGCGGCAGTACCAGCACAAGAAGATGCTGGCTGCGCCCCTGGTGGTCGACCCGCCCGGGCCGGAGGAATTCCCGCACAAGCGGTGAGGGGTGATTGCGGCGCTCGTCACCGGGCGCCGCTCGCTCTCGGGTGCTGACGCGCCTTGAGGGGCCGGCTCACGCCGCGACCGGTTTGATCTGGTCGAGTTCGTCGGACATTTTCTGCTCCAGCATGCGCAGATCGTAGTCCCGCTGCATGTTGAGCCATGATTCCGGTGTGCTGCCGAGCAGCTTGCCAAGGCGAAGGGCCATCGCCGGCGTAACGGGGGCGCGTTCGTCCAAGATTGCGTAAAGCATGGCGCGCGAGATGCCGAGCCGCTTCGCAATCTCCGTCTTGGGGATTGCGAGGGCCGGAAGAACATCCTCCCGCAGAAACTCACCGGGATGAGTGGGCTTAAGGCCTTTCAGCAGAGGGTTGCCGCTCATCAGTGATAATCCTCCAGGTCGACGTCCACGGCATCGCCGTCCAGCCATCCGAAAGTGATGCGCCAGTTCCCACTGGCATCCACCGCGTAACGGCCCTTGTCCTTACCCCTGAGACGTGAAAGCGGAGACCGGGCAAATCCATGTCGTCGGGCTTCGTTGCCGCATCCAGTCTGGCAAGAATGCGTCGGATGCGATCGGGGTTCTGGACGCTCAGCTTCGATGCATCTCCGCGCTCGGCAAAGCGTCGGAGAGACTTGCTTCGGAACGACCGGATCATGTCTAGTAATACTAGACATTCCTTTGACTGAGTGTCAAGTAAGACTAGACGCGTGCGGCTCGAATGGCCTCGGAATCGATGGCGTAGATGCACAGAAAGCACGCTGGCCTCGGAGGTAGCCTCGTTCTAGCCTGAGGAAATGAACATCCATCACCCTGCCTCTCTTGCTGTCCGGGCCTCGGCCTGTCCGCACGACTGTCCGTCGACCTGCGCGCTCGAGGGCGAGGTCCATGACGGCGTGCGCATCGGCCGGGTGCGGGGCGCCGACGACAACGCCTATACTGCGGGCGTGGTCTGCGCGAAGGTCGCGCGCTATGCCGATCGCATCCATCATCCCGACCGCCTGACCAGGCCGCTGCGGCGCAAAGGTCCGAAAGGCCTGGGTGGAAAAGGCGAGGGTGCATTTGAGGAAATCGGCTGGGACGACGCGCTCGACATCGTTGCCGAGCAGTTCCTGAAGGCGGAAGCGCGATACGGTTCGGAGACGGTGTGGCCGTATTTCTATGCCGGCACCATGGGCCTCGTGATGCGCGACGGCATCAACCGACTGCGGCACGCCAAGAAATATTCCGGCTTCCAGACCACCATCTGCGTCAATCCGGCCTGGACCGGCTTCATGGCCGGCACCGGGCGCCTTGCGGGCGCCGATCCGCGCGAGATGGCGAAGTCCGATCTCGTGGTGATCTGGGGCACCAATCCGGTCTCGACCCAGGTCAATGTGATGACGCATGCGACGCGCGCGCGCAAAGAGCGCGGCGCCAAGATCGTTGCGGTCGACATCTACATGAACGGCACCATGGAGCAGGCCGACCTGCCGGTGCTGGTGAAGCCGGGCACCGACGGCGCACTGGCCTGCGCGATCATGCATTGTTTGTTCCGCGACGGCGCCGCCGACTGGGACTATCTCGATCGCTACGCCGATGCACCGCGCGAACTCGAAGCCCATGTGAAGACGCGCACGCCGCAATGGGCTTCCGAAATCACCGGCTGTCCGGTCGAGACCATCGAGGAATTCGCGCGGCTGGTGAAAGAGAACAAGCGCGCGTTCTTCCGGCTCGGCTACGGCTTCTCGCGCTCGCGCAACGGCGCGGTCAACATGCATGCGGCAAGCTGCATTCCGGTGGTCACCGGCGCCTGGCAAAACGAGGGCGGCGGCGCGTTTCACAACAACGGCGCGATCTATCACTGGAACAAGGCGATGATCGAGGCGCCGGAGCTGACCGATCCCGCGGTCCGCATGCTCGACCAGTCGCGCATCGGCGCAATCCTGACCGGCGAGCGCGATGCGCTGTTCGACGGTCCGCCGGTGACGGCGCTGCTGATCCAGAACACCAATCCGGTGTCGGTCGCCCCCGACCAGAATGTGGTCAAGCGCGGCTTTGCACGCGACGACCTGTTCACCTGCGTGCACGAACAATTCATGACCGAGACCGCCGCGATGGCGGACATAGTGCTGCCGGCGACCATGTTCATGGAGCACGATGACGTCTATCAGGCCGGCGGTAGCCAATACATCCTGCTCGGGCCGAAGCTCGTCGAGGCGCCGGGCGAATGCCGCAGCAATCACGATGTGATCTGCGGTCTCGCGCAGCGGCTTGGCGTGACGCACGAAGGGTTCGATCTCTCGCCGCGCGAGATCATCGACTGGACGCTGAAGAATTCCGGCTGGGGCGATCTCGAACGGCTGGAGCGCGAGCGCTGGATCGATTGCCAGCCGCCATTCGAGACGGCGCATTATCTGAACGGCTTCAAATGGCCGGACGGCAAGTTCCGCTTCAAGCCGGAGTGGCCGAAAGTGCCGTTCAAGTCGCCATGGACTGCGGGCCCGGTCGAACAGATGCCGGTGCTGCCGGATCACTGGGCGGTGACGGAGGGGGCGGATGACGAACATCCGTTCCGGCTCGCGACATCGCCGGCGCGGCAGTTCCTCAACTCGACCTTCAACGAGACCCCGGTCTCGGTGAAGCGGGAAGGGCGGCCGACGCTGATGATGCATCCCAAGGACGCCGCGGCACACGGTATTGTCGATGGCGACCGGATCGCGGTCGGGAACCGGCGCGGAAAAGTGATCCTGCATGCGAAGCTGTTCGAGGGCGTGCGGCGCGGCGTGGTGATTGCGGAATCGATCTGGCCGAATACGGCCTATGAGGACGGCTGCGGCATCAATTCGCTGACCGGAGCCGACGCCATCGCCCCTTATGGCGGCGCCGCGTTCCACGACAACCGCGTGTGGGTCAAGCGGTCGCAGGCCTGATTGCGCCGCATCAAGTTCTGTCGTTGGGCGCCGGCTAAAAAGCGCGGCACGAACCCCGATCCGGCCGAGAGACGATGCCCGCAGACCTTGACACCAAACGGCACGACACGTCCGTTTTGCCCGCCTTGCCCTCCGCGCAGGCGCCATTCGACTGGCATGCGGCGTCCGCCGAGGCATGCTTGCGGCGCCTCGATGCGCAACCGGGCGGGCTGACGGAGGCCGACGCCGCAAAGCGGCTGGCCAGCGTCGGGCCAAACCGGCTTCCGACATCGAAGCCCCGGTCGGCGCTGATGCGCCTTCTGGCGCAGTTCAACAATCTGCTGATCTACGTGCTGATGGCCGCGGGCGTGATGGCCGGGCTGCTCGGCCATGGCATCGATGCAGCGGTGATTTTGGCAGTCGTGCTGGTCAATGCGGTGATCGGCTTCATCCAGGAAGGCCGCGCCGAACAGGCGCTCGATGCGATCCGCGGCATGATCACGCCGCGCGCTTCGGTGCTGCGCGGCGGCCGCCGTTTGACGGTCGGCGCGCAGGACATCGTTCCGGGCGACATCGTGCTGATCGAAGCCGGCGACCGCGTTCCGGCGGACCTGCGGCTGATCCGCGCCCGCAATCTCAGTGTCGACGAGGCGATCCTGACCGGCGAGTCGGTGCCGGTCGAGAAGGATAGCGCGCCGGTCGATGCCAAAGCCGCTTTGGGCGACCGCGCGTCGATGGCGTTTTCCGGCACCTTCGTGGCCGCGGGACAGGGCGCCGGCGTCGTGGTGGCGACCGGCCTGTCGACCGAACTCGGCCGGATCAGCGCGATGCTGGGGGCGGTCGAAACCCTGACGACGCCGCTGGTGCGGCAGATGGATCAATTCGCGCGCCAGCTCACGGCCGTGATCCTCGCGGTGTCCGTCGCCGTCTTCTTCTTTGCGGTCTATCTGCGCGACTATCCGTTTGCCGACGCCTTCATGGCGGTGGTCGGGCTTGCGGTCGCGGCGATCCCCGAAGGCCTGCCGGCGGTGATGACGATCGCACTTGCGATCGGCGTGCAGCGCATGGCGGCGCGCAATGCCATCATCCGGCGCCTGCCGGCGGTGGAGACGCTAGGTTCGGTGTCGGTGATCTGCTCCGACAAGACCGGCACGCTGACGCGCAACGAGATGATGGTGCAGACCATCGTCACCGCCGCAACAACCGTCGAGGTCGCGGGCAGCGGCTATGAGCCGAAGGGGCAGATCAGCCGCGACGGGCAACCGGTCGACGCCCTGGACGATCCGCTGCTGACCGAGATCGGGCGTGCGGCGCTGCTCTGCAACGACGCGATGCTGCGCCAAACCGAAGCGGGATGGATCGTCGACGGCGATCCGATGGAGGGCGCCTTCGCCAGCTTCGCGGTCAAGGCCGGCCACGACATGGCGCTGCTGCGCAAGCAGCTTCCGCGCACCGACGAAATCCCGTTCGATGCGCGGCACCGGTTCATGGCGACCTTGCATCATGCGCACGACGGCGGCGCCGTGCTCTATCTCAAGGGCGCGCCCGAGAATGTGCTCGGCATGTGCGGGACGGCGCTGGGCGCGCAGGGCACAGAGCGCATCGACCATGATGCGTGGCGCGAGCGGATCGATGAACTCGGCTCGCGCGGGCAGCGGGTGCTGGCGCTGGCGATGAAACCGATGCCCGCCGGCAGCCGCGATCTCAGCTTCGAGGACGTCCGGACCGGCCTTGTCCTGCTCGGCATTGCCGGTCTGATTGATCCGCCGCGCGAAGAGGCGATCCGGGCGATCGAGGAATGCGGCCGCGCCGGGATTGCGGTCAAGGTCATCACTGGCGATCACGCGGCCACGGCGAGCGCCATCGCCGGGCAACTCGGTCTGCCCAGCCACCAGGCGGTGATGACCGGCGACCGGCTCGACAGCCTTGACGAGGCGCAGTTCCGCGAAGCCGCCCGCAGCACCGCGGTGTTTGCCCGTGCAACGCCCGAGCAGAAGCTGCGGCTGGTCGAGGCTTTGCAGGCCGATGGCGACGTGGTGGCGATGACCGGCGACGGCGTCAACGATGCGCCGGCGCTCAAGCGCGCCGATGTCGGTATCGCCATGGGGCGCAAGGGCACGGAGGCGGCCAAGGAGGCCGCGGAGATCGTGCTGGCCGA
The DNA here is from genome assembly GCA_023387555.1 of Pseudomonadota bacterium. GTDB lineage: Bacteria > Pseudomonadota > Alphaproteobacteria > Rhizobiales > Xanthobacteraceae > Pseudorhodoplanes. The sequence continues at coordinate 855 of JAEWHY010000340.1, read as the reverse complement.
CGACAATTTCGCTTCGATCGTTGCGGCGGTGCGCGAGGGCCGTACAGTCTATGACAATCTGACCAAGGTGATCGGCTGGACGCTGCCGACCAACGGCGGCGAAGCGGTGTCGATCATCATTGCCATCCTGTTCGGGTTCGCGCTTCCGATCACGCCGGTCCAGATCCTCTGGGTCAATATGGTCACCGCCGTCGGGCTCGGGCTGGCACTGGCGTTCGAGCCGACCGAGCCCGACGCCATGCGGCGTCCGCCGCGCGCCTCCAGCCAGCCGATCCTTTCCGGCCTGCTGATCTGGCGTGTGGTGTTTGTGTCGTTTCTGTTCGTCGCCGGCGCTTTCGGTATGTTCTTCTGGGCCGAGGCCCGCGGGTTGCCGGTCGAGGAAGCGCGGACCATCGTGGTGAACACCTTCGTGGTGCTCGAGATCTTCTATCTGTTCAGTGTGCGCTATCTGCACATGACATCATTCACCTGGACCGGCGTCATGGGCACGCCCGCGGTGCTGATCGGTATTGTCGTCATCACGGCGGCGCAGTTCGTCTTCACCTATGCGCCATTCATGCAGACGGTGTTCGGCACGCACCCGGTATCCTTTGCCGATGGAATCAGCATCGTGGCGCTTGGCGCGGTGTTTTTCCTGATCCTCGAAATCGAGAAATGGCTGCGGCGGCGAATGGGTCTGTTGTCCGAGTAGAACGATGCGTGCGGGTCAAGGGAGCATTTGCGTCAAATTATATTCGTACGAATATGATCGATGCCCCAGAAGTATGACCGCAAGCCAATGTCCACGGTTCAGCCGTATTTTACGCGTTGGATCAGCGTACAATCTGACTTTGGCTCCTTCGCCCGCTCCGTCTC
>JAEWHY010000040.1 GCA_023387555.1 Pseudomonadota bacterium | reverse complement strand
TTCGCATGATCATCCCGCACCTCTTTTGCGGCAGTCGGATTCAAAGGACACTAGCGGCGCATTGATTCTCGTGCGGTCTGGATCGGAGGTCGGCTTCACGAGGGTGCAGGACGAACGAAGCGGGCTTCCGATCCACCACATCTGGCGCGCGGGCACCAAAGCCCACCGCAACGCAAACTGTCAACAATCGTACGGGCGTTCCGTGCCGCGATGAATCGATAAAATCGTGTCGAAAACCGTCACCGCACCCATCCCGACCCGCGCCATCTTCCTGCTGTCGCTGGCCGGCTTCGCCAGCCAGGCCACGGTGCGGGTCTCGGATTCGCTGCTGCCGCAGATCGCGGCCGATCTTGCGGTCACCATCGGAGCGGCCTCGATCGTGGTCACCGCCTACGGGCTGGCGCACGGCACCGTGCAATTGTTCGGCGGCGAAATCGGCGACCGGCTCGGCAAGTATTATTCCGTGGCCGGCCTGACCGCGCTTGCCGCCGTGGCGACGGTGCTCTGCGGGCTGGCGGCGACGCTCGGCGAACTCCTCCTCTACCGCCTGCTCAGCGGATTGACCGCCGGCTGCATCATCCCGCTGGCCATGGCCTATATCGGCGACGTCGTCCCCTACGAGCAACGCCAGCCCGTGCTTGGCCGATATCTCACCGGCCAGATCGCCGGGTTGTTGTTCGGGCAGGTCGCAGGCGGCGTGCTCGGCGACATGTTCGGCTGGCGCAACGTGTTCTTCGTCCTGGGCGGGATTTTTGCGGCGGCGGCGCTGGCGCTGATCGCCGAACTGGTTTTCAACCCGGCCACCCGCGCCTCGAGCGCGCGCGCGGAGCGCCGGGGCGGCCTGGTCACAGAATACAGGATCGTCCTGAAATCGGGCTGGGCGCGCTTCATCACCGTTAGCGTCTTCTTTGAAGCCGCCCTGCTCTACGCGGTGCTATCCTTCATCGGCGCCGATCTGCATCTGCGGTTCGGACTGAGTTTCACGATGGTGGGGCTGGTCATCGGCGGCTTTGCGATGGGCGGCCTTCTCTACACATTCTGTGTGCGCATCCTGGTCGATCGCCTCGGCCAGACCGGCCTCGTGACTTTTGGCGGCGCCTTGGTTTCCATCGGCTTCCTAATTCTCGCTTTCCAGCCGGTCTGGTGGTTCGCACCCGCCGCGACCGTGATGACCGGGCTGGGCTTCTACATGGTGCACAACACCCTCCAGACCAACGCGACGCAGATGGCCCCGCAGGCGCGCGCCACCGCGCTCGCGATCTTTTCGTCGGCGCTCTACATGGGAATCACGGCGGGCGTCGCCATAGCGGCGCCGGTCGTGGACCGGTTTACCGCCGTTCCGGTTTTCGTGACATCGGCGATCGGCTTTCCGCTGCTCTGCGCCGTCTTCGCACGCCGCCTGTCGAAGCGGGCACACGGGACATCGCAAAGATCGTGAAGCGGGGCTAGCGTCCCCGCGACACGCGCTCGATTTCGGCGCGGACCAGACGCTCCACAAGGCTCGGCAGGTTGTCGTCGAGCCAGGCCTTCAGCATCGGACGCAACATCTCCTTGACCAGGTCGTCGAGCGTGCGCGCGTTCTGGCTGAGCACAGTATGCGTCAAGGACGCGAATGCGGAATCCACCGCAGCCGTCGCCGACCGCGACAGCAACGGCCGCTCCATCTCCATCTGCTCGGACAACGTCTGACGCGCGTGTTCCAGCGGATCGTCGAGGGGCGGTGGCGCGGCCAACACTGCGGGCTCCAACTCCGGCAGATCGGGCTCCGGCTCAGGTTCGACCGCCTCCGCCGCATCGTCGGAGAAGATCACGTCGGATTGTGCCTCTACCGTCGTGAACGGCATTGCCGCCGGCATCGGATCGGGCGCCCGCATGTCCTCGGTCAATTCCAGCACATCGGCCGGCGCTTCCTCGAAAACGGGAGCCGGAGCCGGCGCGACCGGAACGGGAGCCTGTCGCAACGCTGCCGGCGGAGCCTCGCGCAGGAAATCCGACGGTGACGGCGGCAGCACAGGCATTGGCGACGGCGCGCTCGCAACCACCGGCGTGGCAGGCGCAGCGCTCACGGCCGGCGTGGCCGTCTTCGCGTCGTCGTCCGCAATGATTCGGCGGATGGAGGCGAGAATTTCCTCCATCGACGGTTCGTGCGATTTTGCCGGCTGGTTCATGCCGCCTCGTTACGTGGCTGAGAAAAGTCTCACACTCGCGATGCGCAAGCACGGCGCGCCGAACCGCATCGCTCAGTGTCGAATCAACACGCAACTATCGCCTGATTTCGCGACTCTGGGGAGTATCGCACGCCAGAATCGCGACACAATTCGTCTCGCGATGCGGCCCAATGCCGGAATTGGTCGGCGTCGTCTGCCGACAACGATTCCAATGCTTGGCGAGACGAATATCGGCGCTAGCGCCCGTCCGGAGTGCGGATGCCGATCCAGGCGTCTCGCACCTGCTGATAATGGATCATCGGATCGTACAGCGGCACCTGCAGGCCGAGGACCGGGACCGACAGGCGGCCGACCGCCGACAACAGCGTGTAGGACGCGACCACCCGGTCGCGCTGCGCCGTCACCAGAGCAACGCGCGCGTTCAGGAGTTCCTGAGTCGCGTTCAGGACGTCGAGCGTGGTGCGCTGCCCGACGCGCGCTTCCTCGCGCACGCCGTTCAGCGCGATCTCGGCCGCGGTCACCTGCGAACGCGTCGCGTCGATCTGCGCCTTTGCGGCATCGAGCTGGCCCCAGGACTGCACGACGTTGGCGCGGGCCTGATCGCGATTCTGCGCCAGTTCGAGCCGGCGCTGCCCGACCG
>JAEWHY010000131.1 GCA_023387555.1 Pseudomonadota bacterium | reverse complement strand
TCCGCGCGCAAGGGGCAGATCGTTGCGGAAATCGGCTCGCATCCCCTGCCCGCCAAGCAGCGCCAGGTCGCGCGCTTCGCGGAAAAGGGCGTCGCCTTCATCGACGGCGAGGTCAGCGGCACGCCCGGCATGGTGATGGCGAAGAAAGCCCCGATCTATCTCGCGGGCGATGCCGAAGCCTGCAAGGCGCTCGAGCCGGTGGTGAAGAGCTTCGCGGAAATCTGCATGTATTTCGGCCCGTTCGGCGCCGCGAGCAAAATCAAATTCGTCAACAACATGCTGGTGACGATCAACACCGCGGCGATCGGCGAAGCGGTGTCGCTCGCGCTCAAGGCCGGGCTCGATCCCGAGATGATGATCAAGGCGATCTCCGCCGGCAGCGGCGGCTCGGTGCTGTTCCCGATCCGCGCCCCGCGCATGGTGCAGAGGAACTTCCTGCCCCCGCAGGGGACCTTCGAGATGCTGTCGCATTACTTCGAATATATCGACGACATGGCCGACAGCTCCGGCGCGGCAACGCCGCTGTTCGATCTCGCCTCCGATCTCTACGAGCGCGGTATCAAGCGCGGGCTCGGCGATCACGATGTCGCCGCGGTCATCGAAGTGATCGACGACCTTTCCAAGGAAAAGAAGGCGGCCGCGCGCTGAGGCGCCGTCACCATCAACAGCCAACAGCTACAGGAACGACCATGGACAATTTCCAGACCGCGGATTCGCCGGCGCAATATTTCGGCCCCTTCAATGCGGCGCGCCCGCTCGGCATCGACCGGGGCAATTACATCGCCCTGCAGGCCGACGATCCGGCGGCGGCCGCGCGCTTTGCGCAGGACAACATGGGTTTCTATCTGGTCCATGTGGACAAGGACGGCCGGCACTATCTCAGCGCGCATGGCCTCGACCCCTATTCGCTCGTCTACACCCGCGGCCAGCAGGGCCGCGTCGATCACATCTCCTACGTGGTCCATGACATCAGCGATCTGCTTGCCGCCGCGGAACTGCTCGAGCAGTCGCATATTCCGTCCGACCGGCTCGACCAGTCGCCGATGTGGCGGCATGGTCCGGCCTTGCGCTTCCGCAATCCGAGCGGCCAGACCATCGAACTGACCACCGGCGTCAACACGCCGGTGCCGATGGGCGCTGCCGTCGCGGCGCCGCAATCGGCGCCGGCGCCGATCTCTTTCGACCACGTCGTGGTCCGCGCGACCGACGTGCGCGGCGGTTACGAGTTTGCCTCCAAGGTCATGGGGCTGAAGGAATCCGCACGCATCGTCGCGCCGGACGGCATTCCGGTGCTCGGCTTCTTCCGGTCGCACACCCTGTTCCATTGCTACGCCGTGGCGCGTTCGCAATATGACGGGCTGCACCACGTACAGTTCACCCTGAAGAACCCGCAGGCGATCCATGCGGCCTACGAGCGCATGAAGCAGGGCCGGCAGGTGAAGCTGCTGTGGGGTCCGGTGCGTCACGGCCCCGGCCACAACGTCGCTTATTACTTCAACGACTATACCGGCTCGATCATCGAATATTCGGCCGAGGAGGAAATCATCCTCAACGATGCCACCTACACGCCGCGGGCCTGGCCGGTGACCGATCCATATTCCGCCGACGAGTGGAACCGGTCGCCGATCCCCGAAGTCATGATGTAACGGCCGCGGCGCTGACGGCATGACAACAGCGTTCACGCTTGCCACCCTGCGGGTCGGTGCGGTCCAGATTCCGGCCATCGGCGTCGGCGACGCCTATTGGCCGCTGGCCGCCGCTGCACCGGCCGGGATTGCTGGCCTCGACAGCGACATCAAGGGCGTTTTCGTCAACTGGCCGGTCGTCTTTCCGGTGCTGCAGGACTTCGCGTCCGCCTGCGCGGGCGGACGCGTACCGGCCTCCTTCGCGGTGCCGGCGAAGGCAGCCGATCTTGCCCTGCCGATCCAGTTTCCCAACAAGCTGATTGCGGTCGGCGCCAATTACGAGGATCACCTGCGCGAGATGAATGCCGTGATCCCGAAGGGCGAGCGGCCGGTGATGTTCATCAAGCCGCCGACCACCGCGCTGATCGGTCCGGGACCGGTTCCGATTCCGGACGGCTGCACGCAGTTCGACTGGGAGGTCGAGCTTGCGGTGATCATCGGAACACGCATGCGCAAGGTATCGCGCGAGCAGGCCATGGCCGGCGTCGCCGGCTATTCGGTGTCGGTCGATTACACCGCGCGCGATTACTTCTTTCCGAAGGATTATTTCTTCAAGGCCGACTTCCTGCTCGGCAAGGGTCAGGATGGCACCAATCCGCTCGGCCCGGTGATTACGCCCGCGGCCTTCATTCGCGATCCGCACGACTTGCGGATCACGCTCTCGGTCAACGGCGTGATGAAGCAGGATGCCTCGACCGCCGGCATGATCTACCGGATCGACGAGCAGATCGCCGCGATCAGCCAGTTCGTCACGCTGGAGCCGGGCGATGTGATCCTGACCGGCTCGCCGGCGGGCGTCGGCCTGCCGCGCGGCGAGTTCCTGCATCCGGGCGACAAGGTCGTCGCGACCGCCGAAGGCGTCGGCGAACTTCACATGGAGATCGCCTGACGCCGACCGGATTCTTCTAACAACAACTAAAACCGATAGGTGAGGACAATGAAGGCACTCGGCTTTGCAGGATTGATCGGCGCATTGGCGCTCGCGCTCGGCGCCGTGCCGGCTTTGGCGCAGGCGCCGAAGCCCCTTGAGGTCATCGTATTCCCGGGCGGCTTCAACTGGCCGATCTGGGTGGCACAGGACAAGGGTTTCTTCGAGAAGAACGGCGTTGCGGTGAAGGTGGTGCCGACGCCGAACTCGCAGTTCCAGCTCAAGGGCCTGATCGAAGGCAAGTTCGACATCGCCATGACCGCGATCGACAATGTCATCGCCTATAGCGAGGGCCAGGGCGCAACCAAGACCGAGGTCGAACCGGATATCTTCGCGTTCATGGGCGGGGACAACGGCTTCCTGCGCCTGGTCGCGACACCCGACGTCAAGGACACCGCCGACCTGAAGGGCCGCAAGATTTCAGTGGATGCGCTCACCACCGGCTATGCCTTCGTGTTGCGCAAGCTGCTGGAGAATGCCGGCCTGAAGCACGAGGACGTGGAATTCGTCAGCGCCGGCGGCGTGGTGCAGCGCTATCAGGCGCTGCTGAAGAAGGAGCATGCCGCCACCCTCCTGATCTCGCCCTTCGAGGTCGGTGCGGAGGCGCAGGGCTTCAAGCGGCTGGCCAATGCCGACGACGCGCTCGGCCATTACCAGGGACTGGTCGGCGCCACCCGCCGCGGCTGGGCGAAGGACAACGAGAAGGATCTGCTCGGTTATATCCGCGGCTATCGTGCGGGGCTCGACTGGCTGTACGATCCCACCAACAAGGCGGAGGCGATCGCCATCCTGCGCAAGCATCAGTCCAATCTGACCGAGGAGCAGGCGGCGCGCTCCTACGACGTGCTGTTGCATCCCTCCAAGGGCTTCACCCGCGGCGCGGTGCTGGATGTCGAGGGGGTCAAGACCGTGCTGCAGCTGCGCAGCCAATATGGCGAACCGAAGAAGCAGCTCACCGACGCGGCAAAGTATTTCGACCTGCGCTATTTCGACAAGGCGAAGACCAACTGAGGCGTCATCCGCGCTCGCCTGCGCGCGAAGCAACGTGCGCAGAGCAAAACTGTCACTCCGAAGGGCCGCAGCCGCATCCCGGTTGTGGCCCTTTGCTATTGCGCCAGCAAGCGCCGCGACCGTCCTGCGGCAAATTCGTACTTTACCCGACTTGAAACCCGCCGGGGTGCGTGCTCACTTCGACCCGGTCGAACCGGGTCGGCAGGCGAAGACGAAAAGTCGCAGTCTGCCGCAACGGACTTCATCGGGCGGCGGCGACGCCGCCCTTCAAGCGCAGCATGACATCCCGATCGGACTTGAGCGGGATCGTACCAAAGGACCGTCATCGAATGAATGAGCCGCAATGGATGGACCGAGCGCCCCGAACCATCCTGCTTGCGACGGATCTCAGTCCGCGTTGCGACCGGGCCCTGGACCGTGCGGTTTTCCTCGCCCAGCAATGGCAGGCGAAGCTGATCATCCTGCACGTCCTCGAGGACGCCCGTTATGGAGAGGCCGAGGCGGCGGTACCGTCGTGGCGACGGCCGCCCGATCCCTTCGCCATCGCCCAGAGACGGGTGCTGGACGATATCGGGCCGGCCGCGGAGATTGCCACGCTCGTCATCGAGGAGGGCGATCCGGCCGAAGCGATCCAGCGCACGGTCGAGGCACGCAATTGCGACCTGATCGTCACCGGTGTCGCGCGCGATGAAATGTTCGGGCGATTCGTTCTCGGCAGCACCGTCGACCGGCTGCTGCGGAGCGCCACGGTCCCGGTGCTGATCGTCAAGAACAGGGCCCGGCAGGCGTATCGCGATATCGTGGTCGCGACGGATTTTTCGAAGGCCTCGCGGCACTCGCTGGAGATGGCGGCGCGCTATTTCCCCGGCCAGACGCTGACCATCTTCCATGCCTTTCAGCCGCCGATGAGCGGCTTTGCCAACGACCCCGAATCCTATCGCCATCAGCACCGCGCGGCGCTCGAACAGGAGTGCCAGGCTTTCATCAGTTCGATTCCGTCAGCCGAAGCGATCCGCAAGCACGCCCGCCCGGTCATCGAATTCGGTGCGCCCGACCGGCTGCTGCGCGACTATTCACAGGACATGCGTGTCGATCTCGTGGTGCTTGGAACGGAAG
>JAEWHY010000016.1 GCA_023387555.1 Pseudomonadota bacterium | reverse complement strand
ACCCGCTCATGCGCCATGTCGAGATAATGCGACAGCGTGTGCGCCACCACTTCCGGCTGTTCGTGAATTTCCTTCGCCATGAAATGACGATGGTTGCCCTTGTCGACCAGAAACGCGGAGCCACTGGTCTTGATCTGCGCGCGCTTCACCGGCTGGCCGGCCGCGTCGTAGATCTGCAAACCGCCCCGGCGGATCACCGCCCAGTCGCCCTCTTCGAGATAGGAGATGGTATCCGTGAACGGGGCCAGCGCCAGCGCATCGGACCCCAGATACATTTCCTCGGCGCCATGCCCGACCGCTAGCGGCGAACCGCGGCGCGCACCGATCATCAGGTCATCTTCGCCGGCGAAAATGAAGGCGAGCGCGAAGGCGCCGCGCAGCCGCGGCAAGGCGGCGCGCACCGCCTCGACCGGCGATTTGCCCTTCTTCATCTCTTCGGTGACGAGATGTGCCACCACCTCGGTGTCGGTCTCGGTGCCGAAACGGGCGCCCTGCTTCTCGAGCTCGTCGCGCAATTCGCGGAAGTTCTCGATGATGCCGTTGTGCACGACCGCAAGCCGCTCGGTGGCATGCGGATGGGCATTGTTCTCGGTCGGCTTGCCGTGAGTGGCCCAACGGGTATGGCCAATGCCGGCGAGCCCGGACAGCGGTTCGCGCCCCAGCCGCTCCTGCAAATTTCGCAGCTTGCCCTCGGCGCGCCGGCGCTCGAGATGGCCGTTCTCGACGGTGGCGATGCCGGCCGAGTCGTAGCCGCGATATTCCAGCCGCTTCAGCGCGTCGACCAGCTGGCCCGCAACCGGTTCACGTCCCAGAATTCCGACTATGCCGCACATGTTGTGCCGATTCCCCCGCCGCGATGACCCCGGGCCGTTAGACAAGCATCCGCGAAGTTGCGGAAATCACAATGCATTTCGTCCTGTAACCGGGCCGGCGAGCGGCGGGACGCTCAGCCGTGGTCCTTCTTGCCCGCCGCCTTGAGGCTCCGCAAGCGAGACGCCCAGCCTTCCTTAACCACTTGGCGGACGCGGCCGAGGGCCAGCGAGTCCGCGGGCACGTCCTCGGTGATCACCGAGCCCGATCCGACATAGGCGCCGTCGCCGATGGTGACCGGCGCGACCAGTGAGGAATTGGAGCCGATGAACGCCCCCTTGCCGACCTCGGTCCGGTGCTTGGACGCCCCGTCGTAGTTGCAGAAGATCGTACCGGCGCCGATGTTGGCGCGCTCGCCCACCTCGCCATCGCCAATATATGCGAGATGGTTGGCCTTGGCGCCGTCTCCCAGCACCGCCGCTTTCATTTCGACGAAATTGCCGATCTTCGAACCCTTGCCCATGCGGGCGCCGGGGCGCATCCGCGCGAACGGACCGATCTCGGCACCCTCGCCGACATGCGCGCCGGTCAGATGCGAGAAGGAGTGGATGATCGCTCCGGACTCAACCGTCACGCCCGGGCCAAAGAAGACATAGGGCTCGATGGTCACGTCGCTTGCGAGCTTGGTGTCGGCCGACAGAAACACAGTCTCCGGGGCGATCATCGTGACGCCCGCGGCGAGCGCGGCTTCACGCAGACGCTGCTGCAGCACGGCTTCGGCTTCCGCGAGCTGAGCCTTGGTGTTGACGCCTCTCACATCGTCCTCCTCGACCTCGACGGCGACGGCGCGCAGGCCCGCATAATTGGCGAGCGCGACCGCGTCGGTCAGATAGAATTCGCCCTTGGCATTGCCATTGCCGATCTTCTCCAGCAGGGCGAGTGCCTGCCCGCCGTCCAGCGCCATCAACCCGCCGTTGCACAGGCCGATCGCACGCTCGGCGTCGCTCGCATCGTTGTGCTCGCGGATCGCGTGCAGCCGGCCATCCTTGACGATCAGCCGGCCGTAACCATTCGGATCGGCCGGCGTGAAGCCGGCGACCGCGACCGAGGCGCCGGCCGCGAGCGCCGCACGCAACTGCCCGAGGGTCTCGGGGCGCACCAGCGGGGTGTCGGCGAACACCACGATGATATCGTCAAAACCGCGCTCGATCGCATTCCGCGCCGCGAGAACCGCATGCGCGGTGCCAAGACGCTCCATCTGCCTCGCGATCCCGGCGTTGGGAAACGCCCGCGCGGCCTCCTTCGCGATGGCGTCGTGATCCGGCCCGACCACCACCACGCAATCCGACGCACCGGCGCCGGCGACCGCGTGCAGCACGTGCGCCAGCATCGGCTCGTTGCCGATCCGGTGCAGCACCTTGGGCAGGGACGACTGCATCCGCGTCCCCTCGCCCGCCGCCAGCACAACTGCAAGACATGTTCGCAACGTCATCGCGATCCTCGATTCCGGCCTGCGTCATAGCCCGCCCGGCTAGCCCCGAAAAGCACTTCGGCGATCCAGCCCCGCCCCGCTTCCTGCTAGGATTTGCACAAATGATTCGCAGCGCGATACGGACCCCTCAGGTGATCAAGGCTGCGTCCGGCAAGGACGGCAGCGCTGATTTCGGCGCCTTGGTGCATCTTGGCGTCTGGGGCGGCGTCGCCGCCGCCTGCCTGCTGGTTGTGGCGATCGCATCCCGAACCGATACCGGGCAGACCCGGCTGGCCTCGGCCTACGCGAATTGGACCGGACAGCGGACCGAAGCCGAACACCGGCAGCGGGCCGAGCGGAAGCGTCAATCCGATGAAGCCCGGCGGATGGCCGAATCGATCCGCGATCTGACGGAGGATCGCGACCGGCTGCTGGCGCGGATGGCCGTGCTGGAGCGCAGCTACGAGGATGTCACCGGTTCGATCGGCAAACTCGCCAATGCCGGGGGATCGCCTCCCGGATCCGCGCCGATTGCGGCCGCCGCTGCCGCAGCCCCCCTCACCACGCCGACCCCATTGGCCGTTGCCAACGCGCCCGCCACAGCTCCCGCTGCCACAGCCGCCCCGGCTCAGCCCGAACCGCAGGAGCCGGTCGCTGCCAAATCCGCGTTCGGCGTCGATATCGCAGGCGGCGCGAACATGGCCGCCTTGCGCACGGCCTGGGATCGTCTGCGCCGGAATCATTCCGCCCACCTGGACGGGTTGCATCCCGTGATCGCGGTGCGCGACGGACGCGGCGGCCATGTCGAGTTGCGGCTGGTGGCCGGTCCGATCGCCAACGCCGCCACCGCGGCGAGGTTGTGCGCATCTCTTGCCGCAGCCGGCCTGTCCTGCCAGCCCACCGCCTTCGACGGCCAGCGCCTCGCCGTCCGCTAGCGTGCCTTGTTGCCGCCTGCCCCGCCCGGCATAGTGCAAGCATGATCACCCGCCCGCTCTTCGCTCCGACCGCCCGGCAAACCAACTGGCTGATCGCTCTCGGCTTCGTCTCGCTCGGCTATGCGCTTTACCTGCGCTATCTGGCGATCGAACTGAGCAGCGTCGGGCTCGCCTGCCAGGCGGGCCTGCAGACCTGGCTCTGCTCCACCCGCGCGCTGGTGATGACGCTGTTCAACAACTCGGTGTTCGGATGGGTGGCGGTCGGCGCCGCCGCGATCAATCTGATCCGGCCGACGCTGCCCGTCTTCGCCCTTGGCCTCGTCGCCGCCGCCTTTGGCGTCGTCCTTTATAATGTCGGTCTTTCCGCACTCGGGGCCGCAATGCTGATCCTCAGCTTTGCGCGGCCGGTCGCCAGCGAAAGCGAACCAGACTGAGCGCGAGTGCGGCCAGCAGCGCGCAGAGCCAGACCGACTGCCAGTTCGCGACGCTCTCGTTGAAGAGAATATAGACCGCCGACAGCCCCAGCGTTGCCGCAGCGATCCGCTCGGCGCGTCCTGCTCCGGTCTTGGCGGCGCGGCTTGCAAAGGCCGCAAGCGCAATCGGGACGATCGCGGCGGTCAGCGGCGCAAACGGAAAATCCTTGTAGCGGGGATCAAACACGAGCCCGAGCGCGACCTGGATCGCCAGCACGGCGGTCACGACTATCAGCCATCCCGCGGCGAACGACGCCCATGACACAGCGCCTGTCCCCCGTCCGGTCAGGACATCCGCGAAGGATGGCAGGACCTCTCCGCGGATCAGGACAATGGCGAGCATCAGCGGCGTGAGGGCCGCCACGGCGACCAGCGCCGCCGACCTGATCCAGCCGCCGGCGCCGAGGCTTTCATAGACCGTCAGTTCGACCGCCCAGCCGATCATGCTGCCACCAGCCAGCGCGATCACCGCGATCGCGCCCCATCGTCCGGGTCCGACCTCCTTGCGCCGGCTCCATAACGCCGCGGCAAAGATCAGGATCGCGAACACGACGCCGCCGGCGGCCTGCTGCCGCCAGAACGGGTGATCGGACACCGGCTTGCCCCAGTCGAACTTCGGCTGGCGCGTGGCATCGTCGAACAAGCCCCAATAGCCGCCGACCGTGCCTTCGAGCCGGCGCTTCCAGGGCTGGTCGAAAGCCTCGATCACATTGACCCGGTAGCCCTTGCGGTTGGCGACCGCGAGCACCTCCTGCAGCACCAGCGCCTGGTTCGACAGCGACGGCAAGGCGCCCTCACGCATGCGGCCGGCGCTCGGCCATCCGGTCTCGCCGATCAGGATCTCCTTGCCCGGAAAGGCCGCGGCCATCCGCTCGCGGATCGACTCGACATGAGCGGCTGAGTTGGCGGCCGGGATTGGAAAGTCCTCCCAGTACGGAAGGATATGGATGGTCAGGAAATCGACGGCCGATGCCAGGTCGCGGTGGCGCAGCCAGAACTCCCAGACGTCGGCATAGGTGACCGGCATGCCGGTCCGGCTCTTCACCTCGCGGAGGAACGCGGCAACGTTGTCCGCCGACAGTTCACCGCGCAGCAGCACTTCGTTGCCAACGACGACCGACTGGATCACGTCGGGAAATTCCCGGGTCAGCCGGACGATCGTCTCTACCTGGTCGCGGTTCTTCTCCGGATGGCTGGACAGCCAAAGACCCTGGATGACCTTCAAGCCGTGACGGCGCGCAAGGGCGGGCACCTGTTCGAGGCCGTGTTCGATCGAATAGGTCCTGATGCAGTCGGTCAGCGACTTGAGGCGGATCAGGTCGTCCTCGATTTGCGCTGCAGCGATGTAGGTATCGGATTGCAGGGGCGACTGTTTGCCGCGGAACGGCGCATACGACATGCACTGCAGCTTCTCGCCCGCGGCGCCGCTGTCCGGCATCGCCACCGGACGGCCGAGCCACCACCAGATCAGCGCGATCAGGGTCGCCACGACAAGGAGGAAGACCGCGGGGACGACGGTCCCGGTTAACGTACGTTCATGCATCAGGGTGCGTCATCCGAACTCGTGGCTTGATACGTCCTCTGGCCATCGCACGAACATCGTTCAAGGCCAAATGCAACGCACGCTGCGGTGCGTGCAAGCTGGACAATTGCTTGGAAAGGCGGAAAGCTAAACTGGTTGGAAGGCCGCAATGCGGACGGAATCCGACGTAAAATGTAGACCTTAAGTTCACCATCGCGATCAACGCGCCAGAGTCATCTGCCATCATGTCACCACGTCACTTGCGCCTCCTGCCCGTACTTGCCCTGGCCGTCTGCTTCGGGTCCGGTCCGGCCTTCGCCCAGAACGAACAAGCCGACAAAGCCAAACAACAAGCCGCGGAGCAGGCCAAGAAAGAGGCGCAGCGTCTCAACGATCTGGCCGAAGTCTCAAAGCAGATGACCGGTCCGGCCGGTAATCCGGAATGCGTCTGGGTCGGCCGCCGCGTGGTTCACCGGCTGTTTCAGGACGACCTCGACACCGCCTTCCGTCACATGGATCTCTATGATCGCTTCGGCTGCCCCGGCGGTCACATCCAGGCGGCGTTTCGCTGCGTCGTGATGCAAGGTCCGACCGTCGATCCGAAGGCTCAAGAGAACATCCTGGCGCGCGTCCATTCATGCTGGGTTAATCCTGCAGCGCCGCCGGCTCCGTCTGCCGCTGCCACAACGCCGCAGCCAGGAACCACAACGCAATAGCCTGGTTGTCGGAACGCTAAACGGCAGTGTCATTAATTCGCCATGCCGCAGTGCAATTGAAAATTTAGTTCTGTCGAGCTATCTGACTGTCGTAGCAGGCGCTTGCCCCAGGGGACGGGGCGGCGTCCTTCACCCAGCCCCGTTTGGTTTAGCGTTCAATGCGCCTCGTCGCGGTGGTCGTCGCGCTCGTTGCCTGCGTGCATGCAGGCTTGTGGGCTCTTTCCGAGAAAAGAGTCCCAGCCCCGGACATTCACGGTCCGCTCGCGAGCGTGTCGTACGGCAAGCATCCGGACAAGCAGGTCGGCATCGCCGAGATCCGGTCGGACCTCGACATGCTCGCACCCCATACGCGGGCGGTGCGCACTTACTCGTCGACCCAGGGTCTCCAGAATGTACCGCAGCTCGCCGCCCAGGCGGGTCTGCGCGTGACCGCCGGCGCCTGGCTTGGCGGCAGCCTCGACGACGCCGAGTGGCAGGGCAATCTGCCGGATGCCTCGAACGGCAAGCGCTATCGCGAGCGGGTCGCGGCGCGTGCACGCAACTCCGCCGAACTCGCCGCGATCATCGACATCGCGCGCAAGAACTCGAACATCGACGGTCTGGTGCTCGCCAACGAGGCGATCTACCGCGGTGAGACGATCCTGTTCGACAACGAGACCCTGTCGCCTGAAGAGGTCAGTCTGGTGCGCGCCGCCGCCCAGGTCTCCAAGGCCGAAGAGACGCGGGTCAAGGAGCGGATCAACGTCGGCCGCCTGATCAAGGCGATCCGCGACGTCAAACGTCAGGTCTCGGTCCCGGTCACCACCGGTGAAATCTGGAGTGTCTGGCGCGATCACCCCGAACTCGTCGCGGCGGTCGACTATATCGCCGTGCACATCCTGCCCTATTGGGAGGGCGCGCCGGACCAGTCGGCCGTCGATGCCGCGATCGGCGGCTATAACCAGCTCCGCCAGATGTATCCCGGCAAGCGCATCGTGATCGCCGAATTCGGCTGGCCGAGCGCGGGCTACAATTTCAAGCTGGCACAGCCCGGTCATTTCGAGCAGGCGCATGTGATCCGCGATTTCATCGCGCGCGCCAATGCGATGGGCATCGACTACAACATCATCGAAGCGTTCGATCAGCCGTGGAAGATCTCCGAAGGCAGCGTCGGCGCCTATTGGGGTCTGTTCAACGACTCGCTGAAGCAGAAATTCTCTTGGACCGGCGCCATCACCGATCCGGATTTCCGCAAGCTCGCCTTGATCGCGGTGCTGCTCGGCGTGCTGTTCTCGCTGCCGCTCGTCACCATGAGCGTGACTCTCACCGAGTCGCTGGTGCTCGCGACCGCCGCCCATGTCGTGGGGGCTTGGTTCGCCGCCGTGTTCGCTTTCTGGAACGGGCATTACTTCGTCTGGGGCGAAGCCTTCGCGCTCGGCCTTGGCGTCGTCTTGCTGGTGCCGCTGGTGCTGATTGCGATGACCCGGATCGAGGAAATCGCCGCGATCGCGTTCGGCCGCAAGCCGCGCCGCCTCCTGCAAGTGGCCTCGCCGTCGCTGGTCCCCGACGCGCAGGCCGGCTACGCGCCCAAGGTCTCGATCCACATCCCCGCCTACAAGGAAGAGCCGGAGATGCTGAAGGCCACGCTCGATGCGGTGGCCGGTCTGAACTACCCGAACTTCGAATGCATCGTCATCATCAACAACACGCCCGATCCGTTCTACTGGCAGCCGATCGAGGCGCATTGCAAAGCGCTTGGCGAGCGCTTCATCTTCCTGCGCGAGGACAAGGTCGAGGGCTTCAAGGCCGGCGCGCTGCGCATCGCCCTTGAGAAGACCGCGCCGGATGCCGAGATCATCGGTCTCATCGACGCCGACTATGTGGTCGCGCCCAGCTGGCTGTCCGACCTCGTGCCGGTGTTCGCCGATCCGAAGGTCGGCCTCGTGCAGGCGCCGCAGGAGCATCGCGACGGCGACCGTACCCTCATGCATTATGCGATGGCGGGCGAATATGCCGGCTTCTTCGACATCGGCATGGTCGAGCGCAACGAAAAGAACGCCATCGTCGTGCACGGCACCATGTGCCTGATGCGCCGCGCCGCGCTGGAAGCCGCCGGCAACTGGTCGAGCGACACCATCTGCGAGGACACCGACCTCGGGCTCACCATGCTCGAACTCGGCTGGTCGACGCATTACACCAACCGCCGCTACGGCTTCGGGCTCCTGCCCGACACCTTCGCGGCCTACAAGAAACAGCGTCACCGCTGGGCCTATGGCGGCTGCCAGATCGTCAAGAAGCATTGGCGGCGCTTCCTGCCCGGCGTCTCGAGCCTGAACCGCGAGCAGAAGCGCGCCTTCCTGTTCGGCTGGATGAGCTGGCTCGGCGCCGAGGCGCTCGGTGTCCTGGTCGCGATGGCCAACCTCGTCTGGGTCCCCGTGGTGGCTTTTGCCGAGATCGGCATCCCCGCCAAGATCCTCACGATCCCGATCCTTGCCTCCTTTGCCGTGACGATCCTGCACTTCAGTGTGCTGTACCGGCTGCGCGTCGCGATCCCGAAGAAGCAGATGTTCGGCGCGGTGTTCGCGGCGATGTCGGTGCAGTTGACCGTGGCCCTCGCCGTGCTCGACGGCCTGATCAAGGATCACCTGCCGTTCAACCGCACCGCCAAGGGCAACCGTGCCCGGAAGCCCGTTCAGTTCGACGGCTTCTGGGAGCTTGTCCTCGGCTCGCTGCTGATCATCGGCGCGATCGTGCTGGTCGCCAACAACCCGCTGCAGATCACCGAAATCTATCTGTTCGCGATCGTGCTGGTGGTCCAGAGCCTGCCGTTCCTGTCGGCCGCCGCAATCGCGGCAATCGAAGGCCGCCGGATCAACGAGTTTGCCTTCTGGACGGCGCTGCGGCCGCAGGTGCTCGCCGTGCTGCGCCGTCGCCCGGCCGTAATCGCGGCCCAGGCGCCGTCGATTGCCTCGGCGATTGCGGAGGTGCAGGCGGCGGGACCGGTCGACAAGCAGGCTGAGACCGTCCAGTAACTTTGGTCATTCCGGGGCGCGCCCCACGGGTCCGGCCCTCTTGAGCCGGCCCGATGGGTCGCGAGCCCGGAATCCATACGCCGCAGCCGTGGTTATGGATTCCGGGCTCTCGCGCTGCGCGCTCGCCCCGGAATGACACTCAGGCCGGCATCGCCTTTTCGACCAGCCGCACCCAGTAGCTCGATCCGAGCGGGATGACGTCGTCGTTGAAGTCATAGGCCGGATGATGCAGTCCGGCGCTGTTCTCGCCATTGCCGACGAAGATGAAGGCGCCTGGCCGGGCATTGAGCATGTAGGAGAAATCCTCCGCGCCCATCATCGGCGGCAGCGCGTCATCCACCCGATCCTGGCCTGCGATTTCGGATGCGACCTGCGCCGCGAAGGCGGTCTGCTCGGCATGGTTCACGGTCACCGGATAGCCGCGGTGATAGCGGATGCGCGCGGTCGCGCCATGGAGCTTGGCGACGCCCTCGCAGATCTCCTTCACGCGGCTCTCGAGCTGATCGCGCACCGCGTCGGTCAGGCTGCGGATCGTTCCCTTGAGGGTCGCGGTCTGCGGGATGACGTTGTTGGTGGTGCCGGCCTGGAAGACGCAGATCGACACCACGCCGGATTCCAGCGGATCGACGTTGCGTGAGACGATCGACTGCAGCTGGTTGACCATCTGCGCGCCGACCAGGATCGGATCGATGCCCAGATGCGGCCGCGCCGCATGCGCGCCCTTGCCCTCGATCTCGATCTCGACGTAGTCCGCCGCCGCCATCACCGGCCCGACCCGCATGCCGAACTCGCCGACCGGCATGCCGGGATAATTGTGCATGCCGTAGACCTCCTCGATCCCGAAGCGGTCCATCATCCCGTCCTTGACCATCTCCTTGCCGCCGCCGCCGCCCTCCTCGGCCGGCTGGAAGATCACGACCGCGGTGCCGCCGAAATTGCGGGTCTCGGCGAGATATTTGGCGGCGCCGAGCAGCATCGCGGTGTGGCCGTCGTGGCCGCAGGCGTGCATCTTCCCCGGCACGGTCGACTTGTATGGCAGCCCGGTCGCCTCCTCGATCGGCAGTGCGTCCATGTCGGCCCGCAGCCCGATGACCCTGGCGCGCCCGCCGGCGGCGTCCTTGCGGCCGCGGATGACCCCGACCACGCCGGTCCGGCCGATGCCCGGCACCACCTCGTCGCAGCCGAACGCCTTGAGCTTCTCGGCGACCGAGGCTGCGGTACGGTGGACGTCGAACAGCAGTTCCGGATTGGCATGCAGGTCGCGCCGCCAGGCGGTGATTTCGGGATGGAACTCGGCGATACGATTCACGATCGGCATGGCGGCACTCCGGAAAATGCGGGATTCGCATCCAGTAAAACCCGCCCGCCCCTGCGGGGCAACCGGCTCCCTTGCGAGCCCGGACGGCGGCGGGAGCCATTCCAGCGAGGCCGGGGTCACTTTCGTGCGTAAACCCCGACCTGAGGCGACTTTTTCATTGTCCCGCCGGGAATCTGGCCTTATGTCTCGGCCCGCCGTTCGCGGCACCACGTCTTCTGGCGCGCGGCCTGACCGACATCCGCCGTGCCGCCGCCATTCCGGTTTGCCGTCCGGCATCCTTGGGAGCCTGTAGCTCAGTCGGTAGAGCAACTGACTTTTAATCAGTAGGTCGCTGGT
>JAEWHY010000086.1 GCA_023387555.1 Pseudomonadota bacterium | reverse complement strand
ATTGAAACGCGGTGGCCCGCTGCCCCGCGATCTCGTCACCCGCAAGTCGATCGAGAATGGCTGCGCCATCGTAGCCGCGACCGGCGGCTCGACCAATGCCGCGCTGCATCTGCCGGCGATCGCAAACGAGGCTGGCATCGCCTTCACACTCGATGACGTCGCCGCGGTGTTCGCGCGAACCCCGCTGATCGGCGACCTGCGGCCGGGCGGACGTTTCCTCGCCAAGGACGTACACGACATCGGCGGCGTCTCGATCATCATCCGCGAACTGATCCGCTCCGGTCATCTGCACGGCGACGTGCTCACGGTCACCGGCCGCACGCTGGCCGAGGAGCACGCCGGCGCACCGGACGCCGACGGCGAAATCGTGCGCCGGGCGGAGAATGCGATCCATCCGGACGGCGGCCTTGCGGTGCTGAAAGGCAACCTCGCGCCGGACGGCGCGCTGCTGAAGGTTGCGGGATTGAAGTCGCGGGTGTTCGAGGGAATCGCGCGCGTATTCGACGGCGAGGATGCCTGCACCAAAGCCGTGCGCAAGCGCGACTACAAGGCCGGCGAAGTGCTGATCATCCGCTACGAGGGGCCGAAGGGCGGTCCCGGCATGCGCGAAATGCTCGGCACCACGGCGATCATCTACGGCCAGCAGATGGGCGAGAAGGTCGCGCTCCTGACCGACGGCCGCTTCTCGGGCGCGACCCGCGGCATGTGCATCGGGCATATCGCCCCCGAAGCCGCGGTGGGCGGACCGCTGGCGCTGGTCGAGAACGGCGACCGCATCCGCATCGACGGCGACGCACGGACGATCGATGTCCTGATCGACGATGCCGAAATGCAGCGTCGCAAGGCCGCATGGAAGGCCGCCAAGCCGCGTCATGCGGCCGGCCTGCTGGCGAAATACGCGCAACTCGTCGGTCAGGCCGACAAAGGCGCGGTCACTCATGCAGGCAAGGCGGAATGGCCGGAAGACTGATCTTCCCTCTCCCCGCTTCAGCGGGGAGAGGGTGTCGCGCATCGAACAAAGCGAGATGCGAGACGGGTGAGGGGCATGCTCAATCGATATAAGCCCCTCACCCGCCTTGCTCGCTAACGCTCACAAGGCGACCTCTCCCCGCTAAAGCGGGGAGAAGTCAAACGAGAGCGAGATCGTCGATCTCCTCACTCCATCGGCGCGACGATCTTCGGATGCTTCAGCCCCGACGCGTCGAGCTTCTTCGGCAGCATCTTGTTGTCGGTATAGACGTCGAACATCGCCTGGATGCCTTCGAAATTCGGCGCGGCACCCGGCTCACGGGCGAAATCGTTCGGCTTCAGCAGATAGGTGTCGAGCACCGGGATCGGCGCCTTCATCACCTCGGACACCACCTTCATGGTCTCCTCGCGATTGGCGACCGCCATCTTCATGCCGGCAGTGATATCCTTCACATAGGCCGTCACCAGTTCGGGGTTCTTGTCGACGAAATCCTTCCGGCACGCTTCGAGAATGTGCACGATATTCGGCACGGCTTCCGACAACGAGAACAGCTTGCGGGTGCCGCCCTTGGCCTCCGCACGCGCCGCGAACGGCTGGTTCATGTTCACGGCATCGACGCGGCCGGAACGCAGCGCGTCTTCCGAGAGCGCGAAGCCGACTTCCACAAGCTTGATGTCCTTTTCCGGATCGACGCCGTTCTTCCGCAGCATCAGGTTGAATGGACCATGCGTGCCGCCGCCGATCACCGAGATGCCGACCGTCTTGCCCTTCAGATCCGCAACCGTCTTGATCGCGGAATCCTCCTTCACCGCCCAATAGACCGAGAAGCTACCCGGCCGCTCGCCCACGTGCTGGGCGATCACGTACATGTCGAGGCTGCCATTCGCCATGGTCTGCGCGATCGGCAGCACGCCCTGCGTCGCACAATCGAGCGCACCGGCCTGCATCGCTGCCGTCATGGGCGACGTGCCGTTGAACTGCGACCACTCGATCTTGTAGGTCTTGCCCAGGTTCGGGAATTTCTCCGGGCGCTTCATCATCCAGTATTTGGCTTCCTCGGCGGGGATCGTCCATCCGACCCGGATGGTCGGGATCGTCTGGGCGGAAGCAGTCCCTGCGGATGCGATGGCCCCGAGAGCCAAACCGACAACGGCAAAACAGCGAAGCATATTCTGTATCCTTCTCTGGAAGACGCAAAGGCGGCCTGCAAAGTGCGGCGGCCACAAAGTCCCGCGCCCCACGATACCGCCGATCCGGCTGGCATGGAACGATGCCCGAGGCTGCACTGCAAGCTCAGATCTGCGCCGGTCGCAGTATAAAGCTTGGGCGGAATCGCGCCATCGCAAACACCCGCCGTATAACCGCAGCCCCATGCGGCGCGACTTTTCTGCAAGTTCGCCTCAATTTTATCGATCTGCCAAAGCCGCTCGAAAGACCCTTGGTCTAACAAAGGCAACAAGGGGTCGAATTCGTGAGGGAACGCTTCTGCGGTCTCGCACTTAATTACTGTCGAGTGTCCAATCAATTTCGTGTCGCGTGTGTCAAACCAAGTCCGGAGCCTTGCCGCATTGGGGGATGCGAAAAGACCGGCAGAAAGCGAATGCCATGAACAGGACCATGTTCGTTCTCAGCACCTTCACTGCCGCCCTTGTCCTTCCCCAATCACCCGCATCCGCCCAGTCCTACGCCGATCCGAGCTTTCATTCGCCGACGGCATTCGCGCGCATCGCACCCCAAACCGAAGACGCGCGCGACCTTGGCGGCTCGGCCGAAATGCCGTCCCATCTGCGCCGGCACATTGTCTCCTATCCCACCCGCGAAGCGCCGGGCACGATCGTGATCGATACGCCGAACACGTATCTCTATTACGTGCTGGGCAACGGCCAGGCGGTCCGTTACGGCATCGGCGTCGGCCGCGATGGCTTCCGCTGGTCCGGCACGCAACGCGTGGCCCGAAAGGCGGAATGGCCGGACTGGCGTCCGCCGGCCGAGATGGTGGCCCGTCAGCCTTACCTGCCCCGCTTCATGGCGGGCGGCCCGAGCAATCCGCTTGGCGCGCGCGCACTCTATCTGGGCAATTCGATTTACCGCATCCACGGCACCAACGCACCGTCGACAATTGGCGGCCGGGTCTCGTCCGGGTGCATCCGCATGCTCAACGAAGACGTCGTCGACCTTTACCGCCGCGTGAAAGTCGGGACCAAGGTTGTTGTGCTGCCGGATGGCGGTCGGCGCCTCCGGGACATCGCACAGGATGCCGAGCCGCGTCCGGCACGCCAGAGTTCAGTCCGCACGCCACGGCAGAGCGTGACGGTTCGCGTGTCGCAGCCTGTTGCGGCGGTGCGCGCACCGCAGCCGATTGTGCCGCAAGCGGCCGAACCGGCCGCGCCGCGCGCTGCAGAGCCTGCCGAACGCAGCCCGCAGAGCTTCGCAGTCGAGCGCATCTCCGCGACACAGCCGGCCGCGCGCCCCGTCATCTATTTCTGAGTTCGCAATAGCGACCGGCTCCGTGACCAACTTGAGCCGTCCGGTGAAAACCGGGCGGCGTTTTTGTTTCGAAATTTGGGCGTCGTTCGCGATCGTGCGCGCGCGAGACGGCAGCGACATTTTCTTCACATCATCGAAAAATATTTCGCTGATACTGGTCGTGAGAAAGGGCGCTACGTACCTACCGATTTCACTACATTACTACCGGCTGATGTTACGTCGTTACCGTGCTGTGTTGCGAGCGAGCAACGGACGGTACGAGTGACAGGTGCGCGGAAGACACGCGCCAGCACAATCTGCCTCATTCATGACACTAATCCCCTCAATTTTTGGCAAACGCAAATGCCGCGAGGCGTTTGCCAACTCGCAATGCAATTTGGAAATGCCAATGTTGTTGCGTAGGCGCAGTTTCTGATCGCGCGCTGTGTGAGGAAACCATGAGAGCGGTGTCGCAAGGGACTGCGACCAGGCACTCGCGAGCATTCGACGCGGTCGCGCTCGAATTGCACATCTTCGGAAATTTCCAGCGACGGCCGGCGACGCGTATGGGAACGCGCGACGCTGGCCGCGTGCCGTCTGAAATGGAGCAGAAAGGCGCCTGACCCGGCGTCGCAAATTGCAATTCGGCAAGGGGGAAGCAAGTAATGCGTCATCTCTTTGCGACATTCGCAACATGTGCCGTGCTGTCAGCACCGGCCGCCATCGCGCCGGGGTTCAGCCAGACGATACCGGAGGCGCTGAAGCAGTCCGGAACGACAGAATCCGCACTCAAGGACAAGCGCAACGCCTGGACCGTCGGACTCGCCGGCGGCTTGATGTCCGGCAGCTACATGACATTTGCAAACGAGCTCGCAAGGGCTCTGGACGATGGCGACAATCTGCGAATCCTGCCGATCGTCACCTACGGTGCGGCCTCAAACGTCGACGATCTCCTGTATCTGCGTGGCGTCGACGTTGCGGTCACCCAATCCGACGTATTCGAATACTTCAGGTCGGAACGCAAAATCCCGAATCTCAACAGCCGGCTTCAGTACATCATCCGGCTGCCGGTATCGGAGGTTCACATCCTCGCGCGGCGCGAGGTCCGCAACCTCGAAGACCTGCGCGGCAAGAAGGTGAGTTTCGGCCCGGCCGGCGCCGGATCGAGCCTGACCGGCCCGATCATCTTCCAGCGACTTGGCATCGACGTCGAGCAGCTCAACATCGACGAATACAGCGGGATCGACAAGCTGAGGTCGGGCGAGATCTCGGCGCTCATCCGTGTGGCCGGCAAACCGATCGACTTTTTCTCAAGAATTCCGGCGGATGCAGACCTGCACCTGTTGCCGATCCCATTCTCGAAGACATTCGCCGATTACTACACGATCGGCCAGTTCACCGCGGACCTTTATCCAAGCTTGATGCCGGACGGCCAGAGCAAGGTCGAGACTATTGCCGTGCCCACCGTACTTGCCGCTTTCAACGCGCCTCAGGGGACCGAGCGCCAGAAGAAAATCGAGCGGATGGTCGAGCGCATGTTCGCGAACTGGAGCAAGCTCCAGAAGCCGCCGTTCCATCCCAAATGGCGAGACGTCAATCTCACCGCGACGGTGCCCGGCTGGGTGAGGCTTGATTCCGCCGAACGCGAATTGCAGAAGCTGGAATCCGGACAGCCTGCGACCAGCGCGATGTCTGACCTCAATCGGGAATTCCAGGCGTATCTCAGGAGCTACGACACGAAACGCGACACGGAGCGGACGGCGCAGAGCCGCGACGCTCTGTTCGCGGAATTTCTGGCGTGGCGCGACCGGCAGGAGGAGGTGTTCGCAACGAATGAAGCAGAGGCAAAGTCTGTAACGCGCAGCAAGAGCCGGAGATAAGCCGGCCGCTCGACCATCGTGGTGCATGTGTAAGGAGTTGCGTCATGAGTACAACGAGCCCTCGACCCCTCGACGATCTTACCCCGGAGCCAACCACCGTACCGAAGCGGGTGCGCCGGCGGGCCGCCAAAATGGACGTCGCCGCCGAGCCCACGTCCGTAGCCTTGCGCCCCGCCGGCATCCATACCGATCACGATGCGCGTATCCTGGACGATATCGCGCTCGGGCTGCGCGCGATGATCGAATGCACGCGCAGCAATCGCGAACCCGAACGGCTATCCGATGTCAGCCGCCTCGCCGCCGATGAGATCGCGCACCAGCAATATCTGAAACGGCTTTGCGAACCGCAGGAAGGCCGCGAAGAACAGGAACAGCCGATCGCAAGGGATGACGACGAGCAGATTCGACCGGAACCGGAGGCCACCGAGCCGCTCGCAGCCGACGTTACGACCGCCGCCGAAGCGATCCCCCACCCGCGGACACCGCCCTGGCTCCTGGCGCGTTCGCAGGAGACGGAGCCGATTGAAAAGACCGCCGACGAGCAATGGCCACGGCCGCGCAAGCACAACAACTCGAACAGCATCTTCCTGCGTTTCGGCCTCGCCGCCACTGGCGCCGCGGTCGTGGTCGCCATTGCGGTCAAGGACATTCCGTCCATGGTCACCGATATGGTCCGCGGTCCGCTGTTCGACCTGTCGAGCAATGCGGCGGCGGTCTTCAACGAAGGTAAGGCTTCGCGTTTGCAGGCCCGTATGGAAGCCGCACAGCGGCAGGATCGCCTCCCGGAGCAGCCGCAGGCCGCTCCGATGCGGCTGGCCCTCGCCAGCGCGGAGCCGCAGCCCCGCGCTGTCCCGATCAGGCTGCAGGACTTCGCGCACGTCCTTGAGACGCGACGGGAAGCGGCAATGACGCCTTGGCCTTCGCCTGAGGCCGCGAGACGGCCCGAACCCGGCGGCTGGCATGAGACGCCGGGACGCGTTCCGACGCCGATGCAATACGCCGCCCCCGAGCAGTCCCGCGCGAACGCGTTGCCGAAGCGCACGCTCAGCGAGGAACAGGTCGCGATGCTGCGCAAGACCGGCGACGATTACATTTCCAGCGGCGACTTTGTCGGGGCGCGCGCCGTACTCGAACGCGCAGCGCAGGCCGGCGATCCATCGGCGGCTTTCGCCCTCGCCTCAACTTACGATCCGGTTGTGCTTGCCCGCTTCAAGGTGCGCGGGCTTGAACCTGATATCGTCAAGGCCGCCTTCTGGTACGAACGCGCCCGCGAATTGGGCTCGTCCGAAGCTCCGCATCGCCTGGAGGCAATGATCGCCTCGCGAGCAAACTGACGTTCCCTTCCCCCGCCGTTCCGGAAGCCTAAGGCTTCCGGAACGGTCCCCCCATACTCCGGACTTGAGGCCTGCCGCGCCGTCGCGCAGCAACGGACGCCGATCCGGCCACATGCCGCAACGCGCCGTTTGCCATCAAATCGGCGGCACCGCTCTGGAATCGTCCTGCCGGAACGCCTAGTCTCGGACGATCTGATCGGGCGATCGCATTTCGGCGCCGGAGTCCATCAAGGCATGTTCAAAGGTCCTCGGGCGCTCGGGATCGCTGGAGCGGTCGTGATTGCGATCGTATTTTTTTTCGGAACGCTCTGGGCGCTCAACTTTCTGACGCCGACCATCGAACCGCAAAAGCCCAGGCTCCTTGAAACGCCGCCTCTGCCGCCGGCCACGCGACCCTCGGTCGTCATCGCTCCCGCTGCCATCGCGATCAGCGCCGTCAGCAAGGCCGTCGAGGATGCAGCGCCGCGCAGCCTGTCCGGAAAGCCGGAAAGCCCGATCGCGAAAGTACTGTCCAAGGCGGATGTCACCTACACCATCGAACGCTCGCCGCTGACCTTCACCGGCCGCTCCGACGGACTGATCGTTGCCGCCGATCTCAACGGCGCGCTACGCATCACGGGGCAGCTTCCGGACAAACTGAACGGCGTCATCGGCGCCCTCACCGGGCAGCCCAGCGAGCAGCAGCAAGGGTCTGCCCGAAACGGCCGGCCGCTCGACCTGCGCTCTGACCTCAAGGGCCGCATGACGATTACCTCACGGCCGAAAATAACGCCGCGCTGGCGTCTCGAAGCCAATCTCGTCGGCCGCACCGACTTCGCCGAAGCCAATCTGCAGGTCGCCGGCATCAAGTTCAACGGCGCACGCGAAATCAGGTTTCTGGTTGACCGCGCCATGTCGGATCAGATGCTCGCGCTGGCTGCGCGCGTGCGCGAGGACCCCTTCATTGAAACCGCGGCGCGGCGCGAATGGATGAAGCTCTGCCGCTCGATCCCGCTCGAGGCTACGGCGCCTGGAATGCCGCAACTATTCCTCGAGATGCGCCCGACCCGCGCCTTTGCGTCACAGCCGCGCGTCGATTCCAGCGCCATCACGATCACGCTTGGTGTCCAGGCCGATACCCGGATCGTGCCGCAGGAGACGAAGCCGGATTGTCCGTTCCCGGAAAAGCTCGACCTCGTCGCACCGATGGATCAGGGCAAGATCGCAATTGGCATGCCGATCGACATTCCCTTCACAGAAATCAACCGGCTCATCGACGCGCATCTGAACGGCAAGACTTTCCCGGAAAACGCATCGGCCGCAGCCCAAATCACCGTCTTGCGGGCCAACGCGGCTGCGGCAGGCGACAAACTAATGATTTCGGTGCTGGTGAAGGCCAGGGAAAACAGAAGTTGGTTCGGCCTGCGCAGCGAGGCGACGCTGCATATTTCCGGCAAGCCCGTGCTGGACCAGGAACGACAGACACTGCGGCTCGACAACGTCGCGCTCGCGGTCGAATCAGAGGCTGCCTTCGGGCTGCTCGGGGCCGCCGCGCGCGCGGCGGTGCCGGCGCTGGAGACGGCGTTGTCGCGCCATGCCATCCTCGATCTGCGCCCGGCGCTCGCCAATGCCCGCAAGAGCATCGACAAGGCGGTCGCCGGTTTCCGGGGCCAGGCCGATGGGGTCAAGACTGACGCCCAGATCACCGGCCTGCGCCTGACCGGGGTCGAGTTCGACGCAAACGTGGTGCGGGTCACCGCTGAAGTCGACGGTGTGGCGCGCGTGTCGGTGACCAGGCTTCCGGGGAAGTAGCTGGCGCTCGCCTATTTGTCGGGCGTGAAACCCGACGCCTTGACCGCGGGCGCCCAGAACGCGGCGTCGCGCTTCATGATCTCGCCGAGTTCGGCCGCCGATGTGCCGGTCGGCTCGAGCGCAAAGCCCAGCATCCGCTCGCGCACATCGGGCGCCTTCACCGCATTGACGATCGCCTTGTTGAGCCGCTCGATAACATCGGGCGGCGTGTTCGCCGGCGCAAACATGGCGTACCAGCCGGTCGCCTGCAGGTCGTAGCCGGACTCCTTGAGCGTCGGGATATCCGGGACAAATCGCGAGCGCTGGCCATCGGATGTGGCGAGGATCCGCAGCTTGCCGCCCTGATGCATCGGCAGCAGGTCGGAGGTGGTCGTCACCACCATCGGAATCTGCCCGCCGATCACATCGGTCAGCGCCGCGGCGGAACCTTTATAGGTCACATGCCGCAGATCGAGTCCGGCGCGCTCACCGAACAGGGCGGCGAGGAAATGCGGCAAGGTGCCGGCCGCCGGCGTTCCGTAATTGGATTCTTTCGGATTGGCCTTGGCCCAGGCCGCCAGTTCCTTCATCGACTTTACCGGCAGGTTCGCGCCGACTGCGATGCCGAAATCGAAAGTGCCGACCTGCGACAGGGGCGCAAGATCCTTGAACGGATCGTATTCGAGATTCTTGTAGACATGCTGATAGACCGCGACCGGGGCGATCGGCACCAGCAGCAGGGTGGAGCCATCGGGCGCGGCATTCTTGACCGCCTGCACGCCAAGGCGCCCGCCGGCGCCGGTGCGGTTCTCCACGATGACCGGCCGGTTCAGTTCGGTGCGCATCTTGTCGGCGATCAATCGCGTCAGCGCGTCTCCCGATCCACCGGGTGCAAAGGGGAAGACAATGCGGATCGGCTGCTCGCCGATCTGGCCATGCACAGGCGGTACCAAGGCGAGGGCCGCGGCAAGGCCGCACAGCATGGAAGCGAACAGCACACTGCGTCTGCGGATCATGCGAAAGTCCTCCCTGACGATTTTGACTGCGATGATGCAGCTGGATTCTAAGTCTTGCCGCGCTCCCCGTCGGATTCGCCGCGATAGGCGCTCCACAGTTCCGCCGGCACGTCCTCCTCATCGAACACGCCGATCAGAATGCCCCGGCGCTGCGACTTGCCGCGCGCCTCTATGATGTGCCGTTCCGAAACCGTGGTGCGTTGCGACATGCGCAGGCCCCATTGCGCCAGTGCTGCGCCAAGCCGCTCGCGCTCGGCGGCGTAAGCCGGATCGGCGCCAAGATCCTGTAATTCGTCCGGATCGGACTGCATATCGAACAGCATCGGCCGGAAGCCGATGGCATGCATGTATTTCCAGCGCGCGTCGGCGACCATGAACAGCCGCGCATCGCGTGGCGCAACGCCAAGCCGGACGGCGGCGGGGAACATCGAATAATCGTATTCGCTGAAAGCGACCTCGCGCCAATCCTTCGGCCGCTCGCCCCGCAACCAGGGCAACAGCGAGCGCCCTTCCAGCCGGTGCGATTGCTCGGACGGATCGGAGCCGAGGCAATCCAGGAAGGTCGGCAACAGATCGATCGACTCGACCAGCGCGTCGCACACGCTGCCGCGCGCCGCATCCGCCTCGGGCGCGGGATCGCAGACGATCAGCGGAATCTTGACCGAAGGTTCGTGGAACAGGTCCTTCTCGCCGAGCCAATGGTCGCCGAGATAGTCGCCGTGATCGGAGGTGAAGACGATCAGCGTTTTGTCGATGAGGCCGCGCTCGCGCATGAAATCGAACAGCACGCCAAGCTGATCGTCGATCTGCCGGATCAGCCCCATATAGACCGGGATCACCTCGCGCCGCACCTGCTCGCGCGAAAAATTGCGGGCCACCAGGAAATTCATGAACTCGCGATAGACCGGATGCGGGTCGGCGCGTTCGCTCTCGCTCTTCACTGCGGGGATCACGTCCTCCGGACCGTACATGTCGTTGTAGGGCGCGGGCGCGATATAGGGCCAGTGCGGCTTGATGTAAGACAGGTGCAGGCACCACGGCCGCTCGCCCGCTTCGGTCATGAAGTCGATCGCCCGCCGCGTCATGTAGGGCGTCTCGGAATCCTCCTCGGCGATGCGTGCGGGCTTGCGGGCATGGCGCATCGCCCAGCCGGAGGCGAGCGCATTGCCCTCGCCGTCGGCGGCATTGGCATAGTCGTGCCAAGGGTTGTCGCCGCCGTAGCCCTTGTCGTTGAGCCAGGCGTTGTAGCGGGGCTTGCGCGGATCGTAGCGGCCGTCCGGTCCCATGCCATGCAGACCGTCGTCGCGCTCGTAGGGGTCGAAGCCGCATTCGGATACTCGCACGCCGATGATGGATTGCGGATCGATCCCGAGCCGCTCCATGCCTTCGGTGTCCGCTTGCATGTGGGTCTTGCCGACCAGCACGGTCTCGAGACCGTGCGGGCGCAGGTAATCGCCCATCGTCATCTCGCCGACCTTGAGCGGAAAGCCGTTCCAGGCCGCGCCATGCGAGGAGACGTAGCGCCCGGTATAGAAACTCATGCGCGAGGCGCCGCAGACCGGCGACTGCACATAGGCGCGGGTGAAGCGCACGCCGCGCGCCGCCAGCGCGTCGATATTGGGCGTCCGTAGGCTCGGATGGCCGGCGCACGACAGATAGTCGAAGCGCAGCTGGTCGCACATGATGAACAGGATGTTCCTGACGCGGCGGGTCACGCTTCGACCTCTTTCGCTGGCTGTTCCGTCCCGCGCTTTTATGAGCCCGGAAGCGCGAGGGGACAAGGGACGCGTGCGCGTTGACACCCGGCGCCATCGGCTTACATTAGCGCCGTTCCGAGGGGAGTCCCGAGAGGGGGCTGAGATTCCGCGAACGCGGTAACCCTTTGAACCTGATCCGGGTCATGCCGGCGAAGGGACAGGACACCATGCCGACGCTCGCGCGATCATCTTTTTCGACGTCTCAGCCATCCGTTAATGTCATTGGTGCCGGTATCGCCGGAGCGTGGCAGGCCCTGCTGTTCGCGAAAGCGGGCTATCCGGTCACCGTGCACGAGCGCAGCGGTCCCGATCTCGCACAATCCACCAGCATCCGTGCCGGCGGCATGTTGGCGCCGTGGTGCGAGGGCGAGTCCGCGGAGCCGGTGATCACCCGCCTCGGCGCGCGCGCGTTGAGTCTTTGGCGGGAAGAGTTGCCGGACGCCGTTTTCAACGGCTCGCTCGTCGTGGCGCATCCGCGCGATCGGACCGATTTCGAGCGATTCGCACGAATGACGGCGCATCACGAGCGCATCCATGACAATCGAATCGGCGAACTCGAGCCCGGCCTGGCCGGCCGCTTCCGTGATGCCTTGTTCTTCCCGGAGGAAGGCCATGTCGAGCCCCGCCGCGTATTGCCCGCCTTGCACACACAGCTCGCAGCCTGCGGGGTTGACATCCGCTTTGTGAGCAGATGCGAGCCCGATGAGCTCGATGGCATCGTGATCGATTGCCGGGGTCTTGCCGCGCGCGATGGCGCACGCACCAAAGCAGCATCCCGCTTGCGCGGCGTGAAAGGTGAAACCATCATCGTCGAAACCGGCGAAATCGTCTTGTCCCGCCCGGTGCGACTGCTGCATCCGCGCTGGCCGATCTACCTCATCCCTCGCGCCGGCAACCGTATCATGATCGGTGCGACCTCACTCGAGAGCGAAGACGACGGGGTGAGTGTGCGGTCCGCGCTGGAATTGCTGAGCGCGGCCTATGCCGTGCATCCGGCCTTCGCTGAAGCGCGCATCGTCGAAACCGGCACCGGGATGAGACCGGCCTATCCGGACAACCTGCCGCGCATCACCGTCGAAGGCTCGCGCATCGCCGTGAACGGTCTTTATCGCCACGGCTTCCTGATCGCCCCGGCACTGGCGGAGATGACACTCGCCTATGTCCGCGAAGGCAGCATCGACAACGAGGTTATGGAATGCAATTGATCGTTAACGGCAAGCCGATGGACATCGCGTCCGTTCGGGTCGACCTGCTGCTGCAGGAACTCGAATATGAAGGCACGCATTACGCGATCGCCGTGAACCACCGTGTTGTGCCGCGCGCACGCTGGAACGAGACCGAGCTCAAGGCCGGCGACAGCGTCGAAATCCTCACCCCGCGGCAGGGAGGGTGAGCATGTCATTTGCACCATCTCTCCAAGTGTCGTCCCCGCGCAGGCGGGGACCCATAACCACCGTGGTCGATTGTTTGCAACGAACATCAGACACAACTGAAAGCTCACAGCGTATGGGTTCCCGCCTGCGCGGGGCGGACCGAGAAATAAAGTCAATCTCATGCTGACGCTATACGGCAAGACCTTCAACTCACGCCTTTTGATCGGCACGGCGCTGTACCCATCGCCCGCCATCATGCAGCAGGCGATCCGCGCCTCCGGCGCCGGGATCGTCACCGTGTCGCTGCGCCGCGAATCCGCCGGCGGAAAATCCGGCAGTTCCTTCTGGTCGCTGATCCGCGAACTCGATGTCGCTGTGCTGCCGAACACCGCCGGCTGCCGCTCGGTGCGCGAAGCCGTGACCACCGCGCAGATGGCGCGCGAATTGTTCGGCACATCCTGGATTAAGCTGGAAGTCATCGCCGACGACGAAACGCTGCAGCCCGATGTGCTCGGGCTGGTCGAGGCCGCAAACATCCTCGTCAAGGACGGCTTCGAGGTGTTCCCCTACACGACAGAAGATCTCGGCGTCGCACAGCGTCTGGTCGATGCCGGTTGCCGGGTGGTGATGCCATGGGC
>JAEWHY010000015.1 GCA_023387555.1 Pseudomonadota bacterium | reverse complement strand
CCGGTGGGCCGGATCATCGCAGCTTGGGCCTCCGCTGCGATGCTGCGTCTCAGCACCCACAACGGCCACCGCATCCCGCCCCGCGTCTCATGACGCTGATCAGACGCCCCTTGGACGAGGCGGGATGGTCAGAGTGAACCACGGGAAGATGGCGGAAATAAGGAATTTGATCCTATTTCATCGTAGGATGGGTTGAGCGCAGCGAAACCCATCGATCCGTCGCAGTTGGTGCGCGGCATGTTCTGCGAGCGTACGCAATGCAGATCTCCGGATATTCCGGTTTGGCAACGTGATGGGTTTCGCTGAGCTCAACCCATCGTACGAGTTCAACCCATCCTGCGGTTCTGCATCGATGGCGCGCGCGATTGACCACAGCAAATCGCGTCGTGCGGAATCTCGCGATTTGACATCGCCGCGCGCCCGCCTACACTGTCCACAAAACGATACAGGTGTACTGCAATGCGGGACACATAAGGGAGGAAGGGACGGCCCGCGTTGGCCTCCCCGCGCGTCGCATGAAACGAATTGCTCTCGAGGAACACTTCCTCGCCCCCGGCTTCGAAGACTATTGGCTGAAGACCGTCGAGGACGTTGAGCCCGCGCGCTATGCGCAGGTGCTGGCGCGGCTGAACGACTTCGGCGAACAGCGGCTGTCGGCGATGGACACCTCGGGCATCGGTCTCGCCGTGCTCTCGCTGGCCGGCCCCGGCGTACAGATCGAGCGCGACGTCGCCACGGCGACCCGCAAGGCGCGCGAGGCCAACGACTTTCTCGCAACGCAGATGCAGAAGGCGCCGGACCGCTATCTCGGCTTTGCGCATCTTGCGGTGCAGGATGCCAAGAGCGCGGCCGACGAACTCGAACGCTGCGTGCGCGACCTGAAGTTTTCCGGCGCCATGATCAACGGCCACACCAATGGCCTTTATCTCGATCATCCGGATACATATCCGCTGTGGGAGCGCGCCGAAGCGCTGGGCGTGCCGCTCTATCTGCATCCGGCCGATCCGATTACAGCGATGCCCGCGCTTGACGGCTATCGCGGGCTCAAGCGCGCCACCTGGGAATGGACGGTGGAAACCGGCACGCACGCGCTGCGCATCGTGTTCTCCGGCCTGTTCGACCGCTTCCCCGGCGCGAAGCTCGCGCTCGGCCATCTCGGCGAGACCCTGCCCTATCAGCTCTGGCGCTTCGACAGCCGCGCCAAGCTCTACGGCGTGAAGCTCAACAAGCGGCCCTCGGACTACATCCGCGAAAACATCGTCGTCACGACATCCGGCATGTTTTCGTTCGAGCCGATCGACTGCGCGCTCAAGGCGCTCGGCCGCGAGAACGTGATGTATTCGGCCGACTACCCGTTCGAGGATCCGGTGGAAGCCGGCGCCTTCATGGATGAGTTGCCGCTCGATCCCGGCGTGCTTGCCGATATCTCCTACAACAACGCCGCCCGCCTGCTGCGCATCGGAGCGTCATGATGAATGTCGCCATGAACCATTCCGGCAGCCCGCCGGAGCCCGACACGAACCGGGACACGCATCGGGAGCCGGGCCAGGAAAAGAGCCAGGAAAAAAGCCAGGAGAAGAGTCAGGTCCAGGTGATCGCGCGGGCGGCGTCGATCATGCGCGCACTGGAGGACACCACCACCGGACTGAGCCTCGGCGAAATCGCGCTGCGCGTCGGGCTGGCGCGCTCGACCGTGCAGCGGATCGTGGCCGCGCTGGAAACCGAAAAGCTGGTGGTCGCCGCCTCGCCCGCCGGACGGGTGCGGCTCGGTCCGACCATCCTGCGTCTCGCCGGCTCGGTGCGCACCGACTTCGTTGCGCTGGCGCGGCCGTTCCTGGTCGAACTGTCGAAAGAACTGCACGAGACCGTCGACCTCGCCTCGATCAAGGGAGATCATCTGGTGTTCGTCGATCAGGTGACCGGCTCGCAGCGCCTGCGTACCGTTTCGGCGGTCGGCGAGAGCTTCCCGCTCTATTGCACGGCCAACGGCAAGGCCTATCTCGCCACCCTCGACGACGAGGCCATCGAGGCGCTGCTCGGCAAGACCTGCAAGGCGCGCACGCCGCACACCATCACCCGGCTGCCGCAACTGCTCGACGAGATCCGCGCCGCGCGCCGCAACGGCTATGCGCTCGATAGCGAGGAGCACACGCTCGGCATCTGCGCCGCAGGCGTCGCGATGCGCGACATGCTCGGCAATTACGTCGCGATTTCGGTCCCGGTCCCCGCGCAGCGATTCCAGAAGGAACGCGCCAACATCTGCGAGCGGCTGCTCGCCACCAAACGCACGCTGGAAGGTCACCTGTCCAGCACCACTGTCTGAAAGGGAGGAACACGATGGCGAAAATTCGCGGCATCGAATTCGAAGAAAATCTGCACAACGCGATGGGGCTGGAGTTCTACAACCTGTCGCATCGGTTCGGATACCAGTCGCCGAACTGGCCGTATTTCGAGGACGTCAAGATCGAGCGCATCCACTACATGGCGAAGTCCGGCGTGTTGTCGCAGCGCATCACCACCTCGATGCACAACACCACGCATATCGACGCGCCGGCCCATGTGGTGCAGGGCACGCCGTTCATCGACGAGGCGCCGCTGCCGCACTTCTTCGGCTCGGGCATCGTGGTCTCGATCCCGAAGAAGAAGTGGGAGCAGATCACCTATGACGACATGGAAAAGGCCGCCGGCAAGGTGGTGCGACCGCGCGACGTCGTGATCGTCAACACCGGCTGGCATCATCAATACGAGGATTCCGAGGATTACTTCTGCCGCGCGCCGGGCTTCGTGCCGTCGGCCGCGGACTGGTTCGTCGAGAAACAGGTGAAGGTCGTCGGCCACGATACCCAGGCGAACGACCATCCGCTCGCCACCGCGATCGGCCCGCAGCGCAACGGTCCGCTGCATCCGCATCTCGCCGAGGAATACAAGGAATGGTCGGGCGGGCGCGACTGGAAGGACGATTTCCCGGAATGGGAGCCGGTGCACCGCAAGCTGTTTTCCAACGGCATCCTCGGCATCGAGAATGTCGGCGGCGACCTCGACAAGGTCACCGGCAAGCGCTGCACCTTCGCATTCTTCCCGTGGAACTGGGACCGCGGCGACGGCTGCATCATTCGCCTCGTCGCCATGATCGATCCGAAGGGCGACTATCGCATCGAGCGCGGGGAGAGCTTCGCATGATCGTCCGCAGATTTTCCGAGGCCAAGCCCTACGAGGCGCCGAACCACCGCGGCTACACGTCGCTCCGCCTGTTCGGGGCGGAAGCCGGCGGCTCCAAGGAGATGATCGTCGGGCTCTCGCACTTCCTGCCGGGCGGCGGCGCGGGTCCGGACGCCTCGCCTCCGGAGAAGGTGTATTTCGTGGTGTCGGGCGAACTGACGGTGATCGTCGACGGCCAGGAGCATGTGCTGAAGGCCAATGACTCCTGCTACATCGGCCCGAACGAGAGCCGCGAGATCATCAACCGCTCGAACGAGGTCTGCACCATCGTGGTGGCGATGCTGCCGCCGCGGAAATAGTCGTCATTCCGGGGCGCCGCGCAGCGGCGAGCCCGGAATCCATAACCACAGACCGGGCGTATGGATTCCGGGTTCGCGCCCTCGGCGCGCCCCGGAATGACCAGCGGGAGCAAGCATCATGTCCGAAGCCTTCCTGAAAAATCCCCTCTCCCTGTTCGATATCCGCGGCAAGACCGCGATCGTGACCGGGGCCTCCGGCGCATTCGGCGCACTGGCGGCGAAAGTGCTGGCCGGCGCCGGCGCCAATGTGGTGATCGCGGCCGGCAACGCCGACGAACTGAAGAAGACGGCCGCCGAATGCGAGGCGCTGGGCGCGAAGGTTGAGAGCGTCGCGATACGGCCGAACTCGGAAGAAAATTGCGACAAGCTGGTGCAGGCCGCGGTCGATAAATTCGGCCGGCTCGACATCCTGGTGGTCGGCTCCGGCAAGAACGATGTGTCGAAGATCGTCGACATGGCGCCGGAGCGCTTCCTCGACGTGATGGATGCCAACGTGACGCAGAGCTGGCTGATGGCGCGCGCCGCCGGCAAGCAGATGCTCAAGCAGGGCGGCGGTGGAAAGATTGTGCTGATGTCGTCGGCCCGTGGCCTGCTCGGCCATCCCGCAGGCTACAGCGCCTATTGCGCATCGAAGTCCGCAGTCGACGGCATCACCAAGGCACTGGGCTGCGAATGGGGCGACACCGGCATCACCGTGAATGCCATCGCGCCAACCGTGTTCCGCTCCGCGCTCACGGCGTGGATGTACGAGGACACCGACAAGGCCAAGGGCGTGCGTTCGGCGTTCCTCGCCCGCGTGCCGAAGGGCAGGCTCGGCGAGCCGTCGGACCTCGCGGGGCCGCTCCTGTTCCTCGCGTCGGCGGCGTCGGACTTTTACACCGGCCATATCCTCTACGCCGACGGCGGCTACACGGCGGGCTGACATGGCGGGCAAAGCCAAGATCGCAGTCATCGGCGCCGGCCTGATGGGCCACGGCATCGCGCAGGTCTTTGCGCTGGCCGGCCATGACGTGACCATCACGGATTCATTCGCGGCCAATCTCGATACGGTGAAGGCGCGGATCGCTGCGAACCTCGCCGATCTCGGCGACGATCCGGACGCGGTGAATCGCGTGACGCCGAACGCCGATCTCGCCGCGACCGTGCGCGACGCCGATTACGTCGTCGAGGCGGTGCTGGAGGATCTGCCGCTCAAACAGGCGCTGTTCGCCGACATCGAGCGGCATGCGCGGCCGGATGCGATCCTTGCGAGCAACACCTCGGTGATCCCGATCACGAGGATCATGGAGGGGCTGACGCACCGCGCGCGCGCGCTCGGGACGCATTGGTGGAACCCGCCGTATCTCGTGCCGCTGGTCGAGGTCATCGGCACGCAATGGACCGCGCCGCAGGTGATCGACACGGTGATGACGCTCCACAAGGCGATCGGCAAGACGCCGGTGCATGTGAAGAAGGATGTGGCGGGCTTCGTCGGCAACCGCTTGCAGCACGCCTTGTGGCGCGAGGCGGTGGCCCTGGTCGAGCACGGCATCTGCGATGCGGAGACGGTCGACACCGTGATCAAGGCGGCGTTCGGGCGACGGCTCGCGGTGCTGGGACCCTTGGAGAATGCCGACCTCGTCGGCACCGACCTGACGCTCGCGATTCACAAGACCGTGCTGCCGGAAATCGAGAGCCGGCCCGGGCCCTCGCCCTATCTGGAAAAGCTGGTGGCCGAGGGCAAGCTCGGCTTCAAGTCCGGCGAAGGCTTCCGGATGTGGACGCCGGAGCAGCAGAAGGAGCTGCGCGCGCAGGTGACGCAGCATCTCAAGGCAGCGCGCGCCAGGGATCGCGCGACGGATCGCTAGAAGGATCTCGGCGAAGACCACCACCGATTCTCCGGCTGCCTGTTTTTGCAGCCCTGCGAAGGATTTACGATGGGTCGACCGCTCGCTATAGGTCTGTCTGCAACGCAGCCTTCGCGCCCGGGCCCTCCGCAATGATCCGTTCCGGCCTTCCCTGCCCGTGCTCCCGATGAGCGAGACCGTCAGCGACATCGTCGCGGCGCATCGCTCCGGCGCCGCAACGCCCGAAGACACCGTGCGCCGCACCTACGAGCGCATCCGCGCCCATGGCGATACGGCGGTGTTCATCACCTTGCGCGACGAAGCCGACGCGCTGGCGGAAGCGCGCGCGTTGATGGCCGCGGGTCCCGCCGGCAAGCCGCTCTACGGCGTGCCGGTCGCGGTGAAGGACAATATCGACGTCGCCGGTCTGCCCACCACCGCCGCCTGCCCGGCCTTTGCCTACACGGCAGACGCCGACGCCACCGCGGTAGCGCGGCTGCGCCTCGCCGGCGCCATCGTGATCGGCAAGACCAATCTCGATCAGTTCGCGACCGGCCTCGTCGGCGTGCGTTCGCCCTACGGCGTCCCGCGCAATCCGTTCCGCGACGACCTCATTCCCGGCGGGTCGAGTTCCGGATCGGCCGTTGCGGTCGCGGCGGGCCTCGTGCCGATCGCGCTCGGCACCGACACCGCCGGTTCCGGCCGGGTGCCGGCGGGGCTCAACAACATCGTCGGCCTCAAGCCGAGCCTCGGCCTGATCTCGACCACCGGCGTGCTGCCGGCCTGCCGTTCGCTCGACTGCGTGTCGATCTTCGCCCTGACCGTGGACGACGCCTTCACCGTGCTGCAGGCGATGGCGGCGCCGGATGCGGGCGATCCGTTTTCGCGGGCGATGCCGGTCGGCGCGCCGGGCGCGGCGCCGCCGGCGATGGCGATCGCGGTCCCCGATGCCAGCGGGCGGCTCTTCTTCGGCGATACGCAGAGCGAACGCTCGTTCGAGACCGCGATCGCGCTGTTGCGCAACATGGGCGCGCAGGTCCGCGAGATCGACGTGTCGCCGCTACTCGAGACCGCGCGACTGCTCTATGAGGGGCCGTGGGTCGCGGAGCGCTATGCCGCGGTCGGCGCCTTCATCGAGAACAACCCGGACAAGGTGCATCCGGTCACGCGCGAGATCATCCTCGGCGGGGCGAGAATGTCCGCGGCCGATACCTTCCGCGCCTTCTACCGGCTGGCGGCACTGAAGCGCATTGCGCTCGGGATATTCTCGGGCTTCGACGCGCTGATGGTGCCGACTGTCCCTTCGGCCTATACGCGGGCGCAGCTCGAAGCCGATCCGATCGCGCTCAACAGCAATCTCGGCACCTATACGAATTTCGTGAACCTGCTCGATCTGTGCGGGCTCGCGGTGCCGGTGTCCTTCGCCGACAACGGCACGCCCTACGGGGTGACCTTCCTCGCCCGCGCCGGACGCGATGCCGCGCTCGCCGGGCTCGGCCGCGTGCTGCACGCGCAGACCGAACTGCCGCTCGGTTCGCTCGGCGTGAAGCAGCCGGTGCTGCCGCCGCTCGCCGCCGTGGCAAAGCCGGGCGAACATTTGATCGCCGTGGTCGGCGCGCATCTGTCGGGGATGCCGCTCAACGGCGAATTGCGCGCGCTCAATGCACGCTTCGTCGAGGAAACGCAGACCGCGCCGGACTACAAACTCTATGCGCTGGCCGGTACGACGCCGCCGAAGCCCGGCATGTTGCGGGTCGCGGACGGCACGGGCGCCTCGATTGCGCTGGAGATCTGGGCGCTGACCGCGGAAGGCTTCGGCCGCTTCGTCGCCGGCGTCCCCGCGCCGCTGTCGATCGGCACGATCCGGCTTGCCGATGGCCGGCTGGTGCAGGGCTTCCTGGTCGAGCCGCTGGCGGTGGATGGCGCACGCGACATTTCGGATTTCGGCGGCTGGCGCGCGTTTGTTCAGCGGCAACAGAGTTAGCCGCGGTCATTGCCGGGCTTGACCCGGCAATCCATCAAGCCAAGAACAATCCATCACGCGAAGACGATGGATGCGCGGGTCAAGCCCGCGCATGACCGGTGAAAGATGCGCGGGTCAGGCCGCGCATGACCGGTCACAACAGCCACGCGCCTCACAGCGCCTGCACATAGGCCTCGTATTCCTCGCGCACGGTGAGGATATGCGCGCGCATCGCCTCGGTCGCGGCGACGCGCTGGCCGCGCAGGATCGCGATCATCACCCGGTCGTGCTCGACATAGGATTTCGACAACCGGCCGAGATTGCGGAACTGGGCGCGGCGGAACGGCTGCACCCGCGCGCGGGTCGCGACCGCGACCTCCGCGAGATAGCCGTTGTGCGCGCCGGAATAGATCGCGCCGTGGAAC
Organism: Pseudomonadota bacterium; assembly: GCA_023387555.1. Classification (GTDB taxonomy): domain Bacteria; phylum Pseudomonadota; class Alphaproteobacteria; order Rhizobiales; family Xanthobacteraceae; genus Pseudorhodoplanes. The sequence goes on along the minus strand of JAEWHY010000015.1, from coordinate 6,342 downwards.
GCTTCGTTGATCTCATGGTGGCGCTGCGGATCGGCGGCCTGGATCAGCAGCCGCAATTGTTCATGCACCGCCTCGAGATGGCGGCGCTCGACGGCGGTCATGCGTTCCGCCGCAAGCCCCGCACACAGCCCCTCGATCTCGCCCATCGCCTCGAACATGCCGACCAGGCGGTCCTCGCTCGGCCGCGCCACCACGGCGGCGCGATGCGCGCGCGCCTCGACAAGCCCGCTCGCGGCGAGCTGCCGGATCGCTTCGCGAACCGGCGTGCGCGATACGCCGAACCGCGACGCGAGTTCGGTCTCGTCCAGCGCGGTGCCAGGCACCAGCACGCCGCGGACGATCTCGTCGGCGATCTGCAGACGCAATTCCTCGGCGAGGGTGCGCCGGCCGGCCTCGACACCGATATCGCGGGCGTAGAGATTCATCGCATCGGCCCTGCCGGGCTACTCCTTCGGTTGCTCCATCAGGCTGACATGCGCGGCGACCACGCGCCAGCCTTCGGGAAAGCGCACCCAGGTCTGCATCTGCCGGCCGGTGCGGCCGGGTGCGGATGGACGCTGATAGAGCGTCGAGGCCACGGCGAAGTCGCGGCCATAGGTGGTGATCACGGTCTTCGACAAAGTGCGGCCGAGCGCCACCGGCGAACGCGCGGCGCGGAATGCGGCAATCTCATCATAGCCATACAGATTTTCGCTGGCGCCATAGCGGATGGTGTGCGGGGAGTCCTTGAACAGCGCGTCGAGCACATCGACCTTGTTGTTGACAAGCGCGTCCTCGTAGGTCTCGAACGCCGCCGTCACTTCCGCGACAACATCCGGCAGATTGATTTCCAACGCCATTCCAAGCTCCTCGTTGCTCCGTCATTCCGGGACGGCCCGCAGGCCGCACCCGGATCCATACTCACGGTCATGGTTATGGATTCCGGGTTCGTCCGCCTTCGCTCCGCTTCGCCGGACGCCCCGGAATGACGGATCGTTTCTAGTTCATCGGCGGCCGCGGTGCCACAACGGTGCCTGTCTCCTCCAGATGCTGCGCCACGCGCAGCGCGATGTCCTCCTTCCAGGGCGGCGCAATGATCTGCACGCCGATCGGCATCGGCTTCAGCGGCACCGGCACCGCAACCACCGGCAATCCGATGAACGAGATCGGCTGCGTATAGATGCCGATGTTCGGCCGCACCGGCATCTCGACGCCATCGAGCAGGAAGGTCTCCTGGCCGATCGCCGGCGCGGTACATGGCGTCGCCGGGGCAAGGATCACGTCGACCTCGTTGAAGAGCGCGAGCACCTGTTCGCGATACCAGCGGCGGAATTTCTGTGCCTTCACCACGAGCGACGCCGGGATCATGGCGCCCGCGATCAGCCGGTCGCGTGTCGCGGGATCAAAGTCATGGGCGCGCTTGCGGAGGCGATCGAGATGCAGCGCCGCGCCTTCGGTGGCAGTGATCACATAGGCTGCCGCACGCGCCCGCTGCGCTTCCGGGATTTCGACCTCGCGCGTGACATCGAGCGCCTTGGCAACCTGCGCGATCGCCTGCAGCGCTTCCGGAAACGCGCCCTTGCGGAAATAGCCGCCGGCAACGGCGATGCGCAGTCCGTCGATGCCGCGATGAAGCTCCGGCAGCGCCGGCTCGATTGGACGGTCCGCGCTGCCGCCGTCTTGCGGATCGTGACCCTGCATCGCGTCGTAGCTGAGGGCGAGATCGCGGGCGCAGCGGGCGAACGGGCCGAGATGATCGAAGCTCGCAACGAACGGAAAGCTGCGCGCGCGCGACAGCCGGCCATAGGTCGGCTTGAGCCCGAAGATGCCGCAGAACGAGGACGGCACCCGGATCGAGCCGTTGGTGTCGGAGCCGAGCGCGAGCGGCACAAGGCCGCCGCCGACCGCGGCGCCCGAGCCGCCGGACGAACCGCCCGACATGCGGCTCACGTCATGCGGATTGCGCGAAGGTCCGTCGTGCGCATTCTCGCCGGTGAAGTCATAGGCGTATTCGCCCATGTTCAGCGCGCCGATCAGGATCGCGCCGGCCGCTTCCAGTTTTTCGATCAGCGGCGAGTCATGCTGCGCGGGAGGCAATTCGCGGTTGATCTTCGCACCGGCGCGGGTTGGACGCCCCGCCACGTCGAACAGGTTCTTCACCGCGAACGGCACGCCGGCGAGCGCGCCGAGCGGCTTGCCGGCGGCGCGGTCCCGGTCGATCGCATCGGCCCGCGCGAGCGCGCGATCGGCGGTCACGTCTGTGAAGGCGTTGAGCGCCGGATCGCGGCTGCGGATCGTGGCGAGCGCGTTCTCCACCACGTCACGCGCCCTCAGGTCGCCGCGCGATAAGGCCGCGGCAATCTCATGCGCCTTGGAGAAACTCAGATCCGACATGATCACGCCTCGAACACCGGCGCGGGCTCAATATCGTCCGGCAGCGGGAAGTCGTCGACGAGCTTCGCCAGCCGGAAGGTCACCTCGACATTGGCGCGGATCGCGGGCATCCAGCCGGGCTCGATCGGCAGGTTCAACAACGCCGCCGACGATCTGATCCAGGCATCCGTGATGTCGTTATCGTCCATTCCTGATACTCACAGCGGCGGGTGCGGAATCGCCGCCAGCAGTTCCTTGGTGTAATCCGTCTTCGGTGCGTCCATCACCTGTTCGGCGCGGCCCTCCTCCACGATCTTTCCGGCGCGCATCACGATCACTCGGTCGCACAGCAGCCGCACCACATTGAGATCATGCGAGACGAACAGATAGCTCATGCCCAGCTGGTGCTTCAGATCCTCCAGCAGGTTGAGCACCACCGCCTGCACCGAGACGTCGAGCGCCGCGGTCGGCTCGTCGAGGATCACAAGCTCGGGCGACAGCGCGATGGCGCGCGCGATGCCGACGCGCGCCTTCTGCCCGCCGGACAATTGATGCGGGAAGCGGTCGAGCAGGTCGACCGGAAGCCCCACCTGGCGCGCGAGTTCCTCGCAGCGCACGCGCACCGCGTCGCCGCCCCTGATGTCGCTCATGCGCAGGATCGGATCGGCGATCGCCCGCGCCGCGGTGAAGCGCGGGTTCAGCGACTCCGTCGGGTCCTGGAACACCATCTGGATGCGCTTGCGCATCGGCGACCTGGCGAACTCCCTGGCCGGGATCGCGCCGATGTCCTCGCCATCGAACACGACGGAGCCGGATGTTGCGTCAAGCAGCCGCATCACCATCATCGATGTGGTGGACTTGCCGCAACCGGACTCACCGACCAGGCCGACGCTCTCGCCGCGCTTGATCTCGAACGAGATGCCGTCCACCGCCCTGAAGGTCTCGGCCCCCGGCAACTGATCCTTCCTTCGGAAGAAGCTCGCGAGCGAGCCGGGCGCACCCTGGCGCGGATATTCCTTGACGAGATTGGAGACGACGAGAAGCGGTGCCTTGTCCTCCAGCTTCTCTTCGGGGGGATCGGTCGCCGGTGCCGGCGCGACCGGTGCATCCTCCGGCAACAGATCGCGCAGCGACACGCCGAGCCGCGGCGTCGCCCGCATCAGCTTGCGGGTATAGGCGTGCTGCGGGTCCTTGAAGATGGTGGCCGAGGCCGCCGTCTCCACCACCCTGCCCTTTTCCATCACCACCACTCTGTCGCAATAGGCCGCGGCAAGGCCGAGATCGTGGGTGATCAGGATGGTCGACATGCCGCGCTCGCGCGTCAGTTCGACCACGAGGTCCATCACCGCTTTCTGCGTGGTGACGTCGAGGCCCGTGGTCGGCTCGTCGGCGATCAGCAATTGCGGCTGGCAGGCAAGCGCCAGCGCGATGACGACGCGCTGGCACATGCCGCCCGACAATTCGAACGGATAGGCGTGATAGCGCTCCTGCGGCCTCGCGATGCGGACCTGCTTGAGCGCCTCGATCGCCTTCTCCTTCACGTTGGAGGGCTGCGCCTGCACGTGCTGTAGCAAGACGTCGCCGATCTGATCGCCGACCTTGCGGATCGGATTGAGCGCAGTGCGCGGGCTCTGGAAGATCATCGACATTTCGCGGCCGCGCAGGTCGCGCATCTCCCGTTCCGGCGCGTCGCGCACGTCGATGCCGGAAAAGGTGATGGCGCCATCGGCGATCCGGCCGGCGCGGTCGAGAATGCGCATCACCGCGTAGGACGTGACCGACTTGCCCGATCCGGACTCGCCGACGATGCCGACGGTCTCGCCCTTGGCGACGGTGACATTGACTTGCTGCACCGCCTTGACGATGCCGCGGCGGGTCATGAATTCGACGGTGAGGTCGCGGACGTCGAGCAGCGTGGCGGCGGTCATGACCTTCTCCTCACGTCCTCCGCTGCGGATCGACTATGTCGCGCAGCCCGTCGCCCAGAAGATTGAAGCAGAACACCGCAAGCATCAGCGCGGCGCCCGGAAAGAACGCGATCCACCATTCGCCCGAGACGATGAAACCCGCGCCTTCGGCGACCATGATGCCCCATTCCGGCGTCGGCGGACGCACGCCGAGCCCGATGAACGACAGGCCGGCCGCGTTCAGGATCGCGTAGCCCATGGTGAGCGACATCTGCACCACCATGATCGGCATGATGTTCGGCAGGATCTGCGTCAGCAGGATGCGCCATTCGCCGTTGCCGGAGAGCCGCGCGGCCTGCACGAAACCGGCCTCGCGCCGCACATTGGCTTCGGCACGCGCAACGCGGGCATAGAGCGGGAAATTGATGATCGCGGTGGCGATCACGATGTTGGTCACGGTGTTGCCGAGCGCTGCGACGATGCCCATCGCCAGCACGAACAGCGGAAACGCCATGATGGTGTCGGCGATGCGGCCGACGATGCGGTCGGTCCAGCCACCGAAGAAGCCGGCCGCGGTGCCCGACAGGCCGCCGAGCGCGAACACCAGCGCGACAGATGCGACCGCAATGAACATGTCGAGACGGGCCGCGACCATCACCCGGCTCAGGATATCGCGGCCGAGCTGGTCGGTGCCGAACCAGTGCTTTGCCGACGGCGGCTGCAGCGCCGACATCGTATTGCTGGCGAGCGGATCGTAGGGCGCGATCCACGGACCGAAGATTGCGCAGATCGTGATCAGCATGAACAGCCCGAAGGCGAGCCCGGTGACCGGGTTTTCCGAGATCACATAGCGCGCGTGCGCGAACACCGAGGTCTGCTTTGCGACCACGGGCGACTTCACCGCAGCGGCGCTGGCATTGTTTGCCACCACGGCTGCGAGCGGCGCATCGGTCGCGGCGATATGGGCGGTTTCGAGATCGGGACGCTGGTTCATCCTTCGAGCCTCACGCGCGGGTCGATCACGCCGTACAGAAGGTCGATCGCAAGGTTCAGCAGCACGTACATGATCGCCATCACCAGGACGAAGCCCTGCACCGGCGCGAAGTCCGATGCGATCAGCGCCTCGATCGCGTAGGAGCCGATGCCGGGCCAGGCGAACACCTTTTCCACCAGCACGTTGGCGCCGAGCAGAAACGAGAACACCATGCCGAGCGTGGTGATGACCGGCAGCATGGCGTTGCGGAATGCGTAAGTGACGATCACGGTGCGCGGCGTCAGCCCGTTGGCGCGCGCCGTGCGCACGAAATCCGATCCCAGCACCGCGAGCATCGAGGCGCGGGTCATGCGGGTGATCGGCGCCAGCGAGAAGATCGCCAGCGTCGCCGCCGGCAGGATCAGTTGCGACAGGGCGGCGTGGAAGGTTTCAAGGTCGCCCGCCAACAGGCTGTCGATCAGATAGAAGCCGGTGACATGCGGCGGCGCGGAGTTGAACACGTCGAGCCGGCCGAGCGGCGCCGGCGACCAGCCCAGGAGATAATAGAACACATAGACGAGGATCAGGCCGGTGAAGAACACCGGCAGCGACACGCCCGCCGTCGCCACCATGCGGCAGGCGTGATCGATGAACGAGCCCTGTTTCACCGCCGCGGCGATGCCGAGCGGCACCGCGATCAGCATCGAGATGATCAGCCCGGCGAGGGTCAATTCCGCTGACGCCGGCAGCCGCTGGGCAATATCGCTGCGCACCGACTGGCCGGAGGTGAGCGATCTGCCGAGATCGCCCCGGCTCAGCTCGGTGACATAACGCACGAACTGCTCCGGCAGCGACTTGTCGAGGCCGAGCGACTTGCGGACCTCCTCGATCGCCTGCGGGGTCGCGGCGGGCCCTGCGAAATACGCGGCCGGATCGCCCGGCAGCACGCGGGTGAGCAGGAAGGTGACGATGATCACGCCGATGATCGACGGGATCGTGGTCGCGAGACGCCTGCCGATTTGCCGGATCATGCTGTTGGCCTTTCTTACCGCCGCCGCCGTCTTCACCTCCCCCTGAAAGGGGGAGGTCGGCGGACGAAGTCCGCCGGGT
>JAEWHY010000592.1 GCA_023387555.1 Pseudomonadota bacterium | reverse complement strand
GTCATATGTGGTGCCCCAGTGCCGGATGATGTCTTGAAGTTTTGCGAGTTGCGGGCCCTGGGATCCGTCGGCGACAGTCTCCTCGTCCGGCCAGCGCGTGGCGGCGATGCGCTGGCGCAGATCGGACAATTGCGATTCGGGAACGGAAATGCGGAACGGCCGAATGGCGTCGTCGTCGGCAGCGGCCGCGACGTGCGACCGCATCACGCTTGCCAGGGTTGCCGCGGCGAGGCCTGCCGCAGCCGCGCGCAAAAGCCGGCGACGATCGATGGATGTGCTCGCTTTCATGGGGCGCTCCCTCACGTCTATGGTTCCCGGCTGGCCAATGACTTGCGTGCGCGAAGCAGGACAATCGCGGAACAGGAACGCGCGGTTGCAGACTTTTCAGCGGCGTTTGCGCCCGCCGGAATTTGCGCGGACGGCGGCGGTGCCCGCTGCCATGCGTTCATTGGCACGCGGTCGATGCGCATTGGCGCGGCTGATATGCCGTCCGGGACAAGTGTTGCGCGGCAACAAGGCGATGCTGCGGCAGTCAGGGAAAGGTGCGGCGGAATCGCAGTCGCTCGTCCGCTCTTGATGACGGCCGGGGAAAGAGACCCATCGCGACCGCTCACCGCGATGAGAGCGATGCGCGATCGGACTTCGTTTCGATCCGGAATCGCCTGATCTCGTCGCGCGTCAGGAAGCGGATGCGCGAACTCGGAACACTGTCTATTACGGCCACCAGCTCGCGGCTGATGCCCATGTCGGCGATATAGCGCGCGAGCTGCTGCATCCGGACCGACAGCTGGCTCCGGCATTCGACTGCATCCTTGGACGATCCGACCGGACGCAATTCGCGCCCGTCTTCGCCGAAGCAGAAATAGGCGGTCGCATGCACGCCGATCTTCACCCCATCGGGTATTGCGCGCTCGGTTGCCCCCAGCAGGGCGAACACGCAGGCCGAACTGCACACCGCGTCGCGGCTGTTCCAGGTCGCGGGTACCGGCCGGCCGGCCGCGATCTGCGCCTTGCATTCCGGCGCGCCGCCGCATGTCGCCGCACTCCTCGCGATGCCGGCACGGATGCCGTGGTCGCGCAGGAACCGGCCGAGCGCGAGGCCCTCGTCTGTCAGGCCGCCGGGAGAATTCAGGAAAACCGGTACGCTCTTGTTCTCGAGCCGCCGGACGAACGCGGCAAATCGCTGGGCTGCACCCTCATCGAATTGCCCCTCGACGGCGATCCAGGTGTCGCAACCGGGGCCGCAGGCGTCTTTATCGCCCTTGGCGAGGAACATGCTGAGCGGCGCCTTGGCGAGACGGGCGTGCACGTCGGATGCCCGCAGGATCTTGGAATCGGCGTCAGTCGCGCCGCAGAGCGACAGGACGGCCGCCGCCACCATGCAGTTCAGCAGATTGCGAAACGGATCGACATCCATGACCGGCCCCATGTCCCGACTGGCCCCGGCCAATTCCCGAAGGCCAGGTTTAGTCGGCGCATTACCGCTTCAGGTGCGAACGGACAGGCCCCAAAGATACGTGAGCGGCCTTCAAGAAAAGGTGAGGAGTGGGCGCGGTCACGGGGCGGAACAGCGGGGACCGGCTTGAAGGTGGCGCAAAAAAACACCGGCCGGCGGAGTGCGCCGGCCGGTTGGGAGGGAGTTGCTGTGATGGTGGTCAGTTCAGGGCGACACGCAGACCGATACGGCCGCCGACACCGAAGTAATCATCGCCGCCGCGCACTTCCGCATTCAGATAGGTGGTCACGGCCGGGCTGTAGATGAAGTTGAGGCCCAGAATGCCCATGCCGCGGACCTTGCCTTCATCATCCGGCACCACGGCGCCGCCGAACGAGCCGCTGTTCAAGACGAGGCCGCTGATCGACACGTCGCTGTAAGCGAGGCCGGTCAGGGTGGCGACGACCTGGGTCCCGCCCCAGATCATGTCGGCGCCGAAGCGAACGCCGCCCTGCACGCGCCACACCTCGCCATCGGCCATGCCCAGCACGGCTGCGCTGTTGTCATAGTCCGAACGGGTGTAACGGAAGCCGACCGTCGGTTCCCACCACGTCGAGGCGGACGAGGGAATGCGATAATTGGCATTCGCGGTGACGCTGTAATTGTTGACGTCGGTCGATGCCGAACCCGAGGTGTTGACCGCCGCTGCGGTATTCGCGAACAGCAGTTCGTTGAACGACTGGTCGATGCTCAGGAAGTCGACACGGCCGGTCACGTCGAACGACCACGGGCCGGTCGCGAAGGTGATGTAACCGCCGATGCTCGGCCCGGTGATGTCGGCCTTGACGTCGGAGATCGTGCTGTTGCCGGTGGCGATGCCCGCAGGCGTGCCGGCCGAGGTGCTGTGGAATTTCACCGTGCTGTCCATGTAGCCGGCGAGAACGCCCATGATCCAGGTCGAGGTCGCGCTGTTGAAGGTCCAGTCCGCGCCGCCGAGCACGCCGAAGGTGGTGGTGCGGCGCTCCAGCGAAATGTTGGTCGGGTCGTTGTTGGCGAGCAGAAGCAGCGCGCCGCCCGGACGGCGGATGCCGGTAGTGTCGCTGTTCCACTTCTCGTAGTCGCCATAGCCGTGGGCCCACATCGCGAACGTCGGGCCGTAGGAGACAACCGGCGGCGGCGCCTTCACCACCATCGGGCCGTCCTTTAGGTCGCGAGAGACTGGCGCCGCAGCGCGGCGGCGCGCGGGAGCAGGTGCTGCCACTGGGGCGACGGTCGGCGCCGCGCGCTCCTGGTCGAGGCGGCGGCGCACGGCGGAGGTGGCCTGATCGTTCGAGACCTGCGTCACGTTCTGCGAGGCGTCGCTCAACGCCTGGCTCGACAGCGCGGCGGTCGAAACCGCGCCCTCGGTGCCGGCGGCATTGACGCAGGAGCCGTTGCTGAAGGTTCCCCCGCTCGGACAGAACAGTTGGGCTTGAGCGGATTGCCCGCCGAGTCCCAACGCAAGAACGCCGATACCAGTCAAAAGGGCGAGCTTATGACTCGTATGAAAACCCCTGTTCATGCTTCCCCCGCCGCCCCACCGAGCCTGTCGTCAAACAGCCAGCCCCTCAATTTGACGCGCGGGGCCAATCAGGATTCGACCCAAATATGAACGGGAATGCACGCAATGGCTGTGACAATTTCGCTACGGTCATGGATAAACAAGGGTCGGCTGTGGTATTCATTTAACTTATTGATTTAACAGAAATTTTTGTTCTTTGCATGATGCGGAATCCCGCGGTGCGGGGAGGGTCCTAAGTTTTTGATGCCACCAAACATTCCTATTTGGGTGGTTGCGTCTGCAACTTTAAATTTTCGCCAGATTCGCAATCGTGAGTGAACCTCCCCGGCTTTTGGTGGCACACAGACGTGGGTGGTTTTCTCGCTTCGTGCGCCGCGTGAGACCTTTATGAACGCGAGCAATCTTCGTCGCAGATCAAGGACGCTCGGAGCAGCCGCCGCAGCGGTTCTGATGCTTGGTTTGTCTGCTGCCGCGGACGACGACACGGGGCTGTGCCAGCAATCCGCGAGCGATCCCGATCAGGGCATCCCGGCCTGCACGCGGCTGCTGTCGAATCCGAAATTCAACAAGGACACTGTTCTGTTCAACCGCGCCCGCGGGCACGCGGCGCGATTGGCGCTGGACAGCGCGATCGACGATTACACGGCGGCGATCAATCACAATCCGAAGAATGTCGGTGCGCTGCGCAATCGCGGCATCATCTATGTGCGCAAGAACGAGTTCGACCGTGCGCTCGCCGATTTCCGGCAGATGGTCGTGCTCGACCGCAACAATCCGATCGGGCACAGCTATCACGGCTATGTCCTGATGGAGAAAGGCGAACTCGAACGGGCGATCGCCGATTTCAACACGGCAATCAAACTCGACGCGAAGAACGCCGAGCATTACAAGCATCGCGCCCGCGCGTTCTATCGCAAGCACGATCTCGATCGCGCGCTGGCCGATTACGATCAGGCGGCGAAGCTCGCGCCCAGGGACGGCACGGTATTCAACGATCGCGCGGAGATCTTCATCGCCAGGGGCGCGTTCGACCGCGCCATCGGCGACTACGACGTCACCATCGCGCTCGATCCGGACAACTGGCGCGGCTATTCCAGCAGGGCCGAGGCGAAGCGCTGGAAGCGCGATCTCGACGGCGCGCTTGCCGATCACGGCAAGGCGATCGAACTCGACCCGAAATCCGCGGATGCATTCCACAATCGCGCGATGGTCTGGAAGGACAAGGGCGACCTCGATCGCGCCATCGACGATCTCAACGAAGCGATCGTCATCAATCCGGTCGCCAGCCGGTCATGGGGATTGCGCGGCGAGATTTTCCGGCTCAAGGGCGATTTCTCCCGTTCCAAGAGCAATCTCGACCAGGCGATCAAGCTGTTTCCCTCGTCCGCGGTGCTGCATTGCCGGCGCGGCGATACGCTGCGCGAACTCGGCACGCTGGATGCCGCGCTGAAGGACTACAACCAGGCGATCCTGATCTCCGCGACCGCGATCTGCGCCTATACCGGCCGCGGCCTCGTCTATGAGCGCGAAGGCAAGCTCGAGGCCGCCAAGGCCGAGCTGGAGAAGGCAAGCCGGATGATTGCCTGGGCCGACAGCGATCCGGTATCCGGCCGCGCCGCGCAAGCGGCGGCCAAGGAGCGGATCGCCGCGATCAACGACGCAATCGCCACCTTCAAGCTCGCCCAGGCGCAACCGACCCAGCGGCTCGCCGAACTCGAGGAGCAGACCCGCAATCTGCGCGAATTGCTGGAAAAGGAGAAGCAGCGCCGCGCCGACGAGGCGGCCCGCAAGGCGGCCGAGCCGGTGATCGACATGGGCCGCCGGGTCGCGCTGGTGATTGGCAATTCCAGCTATCAGAATGCCGGCGCGCTGCCCAATCCGAAGGGCGACGCCGAGGCCATCGGCGCCGCGCTGACCGCCGTCGGTTTCGACAAGGTCATGGTGCGGCATGATCTCGACCGCAGGAAGCTGCTGGCCGCCTTGCGCGAATTCGAACTCGAGGCGGAGAAAGCGGACTGGGCGGTGATCTATTATGCCGGGCACGGCATCGAGATCGGCGGCATCAATTACCTGATCCCGGTCGATGCCGCGCTTTCGACCGACCGTGACGTCGGCGACGAGGCGGTGCCGCTGGAGCGCATCATGCTGTCGCTGAAGCAGACCAAGAAGCTGCGGCTGATCGTGCTGGATGCCTGTCGCGACAATCCGTTCGTCTCCAAAATGAAGCGTCTGTTCACCCGCGAGGGCGGCAAGGGCCTGGCGGATGTCGAACCCGATGGCGGGGTGATCGTCGCCTATGCCGCGCGCGGCGGGCAGGTCGCCTTCGATGGTCCGGCGGGGCAGCGCAGCCCGTTCGTCTCGGCGCTGCTCAAGCACATCAAAACGCCGCGGCTCGATATCGGCCTGATGTTCCGCCGGGTTGCGGATGACGTGATGGCGTCCACCGGGCGCAAGCAGCAGCCCTTCATCTACGGCCAGCCGCCTGGCGAAAACCTGTTCTTCGCCGCGAAATAACGGCGAGCATGCGCGGCCGGTCAGCCGTGCGCGAGGGTGCGCGAGACGAAGGCCGCCATCACGTCGAGGATCTCGTCCATCACCTGTGCGTCCTTGCGCCCGCTCTTTGCCGGCACATGAAAGGAGTGATCGGCATCGGCGACGAGATGCAGGGTCGCCTGCCGGCCGAGTGAATCGACCAGCGGCTGGATCAGCCCGACCTCGGCGAGGGCGTCCCGCGTCCCCTGCAGGAACAGCATCGGCACCTTGATCTGCGACAGATGCGCGCCGCGCTCGCTCGCGGGCTTGCCGGCGGGATGCAGCGGAAAGCCGAAGAAGCACAGCCCGCGCACGCCGGTCAGCGGCTCTTGCGCCTGCGCCTGCGAGGTCATGCGGCCGCCGAACGACTTGCCGCCCGCGATGAGGGGCAGGCCGGGCATGGCGTCTGCGGCCGCGGCGACCGCGGCGCGGACCGCGGCATGCGCGATCGCGGGCGAATCCGGCCGCTTGCTGCCGCGCTCCATGTACGGAAACTGATAACGCAACGTCGCGAGATCCCGCGCCGCGAGTCTGTCCGCGACCGCTTCCATGAACCGGTGCGTCATGCCGGCGCCCGCGCCATGCGCGAACACGAAGGCCGCGACCGGCTTGGCCGGCCTGGTCAGCAGCGCGGACACCGTGCCGCTGCCGGGGACGTCGATGGTGATATTGACCGATGTCATGACTCTCCTTTGCCGTCATTCCGGGGGCCTGCAAAGCAGGCGAGCCCGGAATCCATACGCCGCAGCCGTGGTTATGGATTCGAAGGTCCGCGTTTGGCACGTCCCGGAATGACGATGTACCTGATATTGCACGATGCACGGAGCCGCCGCTTGAACTGACACCGTGGCTCCGATATCAATGACTGAAATATAATTCCGAATAACGGAATGAGAGGCCGGTTGCCTCCGCTTCGGCGCGGCGCACCGGCAAGGGCAGGAGCGCATTGATGGCCGAGGCATTGATCTACGACGCTCTGCGGACGCCGCGCGGCGCCGGCCGTGCGACCGGAAGCCTGCATTCCCTGTCGCCGATCGACCTCGGCGCCACCGTGCTCAAGGCGCTGGACCAGCGCACCGGCTGCACCCGCACCACCATCGACGACATCGTGTTCGGCTGCGGCGACGCGGTGGACGATCAGGGCGCCGATATCGCACGCTCCTCGCTGCTGCGCGCGGGTTTCGACGAGCGCATTTCCGGTTCGGTGGTCAGCCGCTTCTGCTCCTCCGGCCTCGATGCCGCCAATGCGGCGGCGGCGCGCGTGATGGCCGGGCAGGCGGACTGCATGATCGCGGGCGGCGTTGAGATGATGTCGCTGATCTCGATGGGCGGCACCGGCGGGCCGTGGGGCAGCGATGCCGAGTTCAACACCATCACGAATTTCACGCCGCTCGGCGTTGCCGCCGATCTGGTGGCGACCCTCGACGGCCACAGCCGCGAGGACGTCGATGCCTTCGCTGTGGAATCGCAGAAGCGTGCGGCGCGCGTCTGGGACGAAGGTCGCTTTGCGCGCTCGGTGATCGCGGTCAGCGACTTCAACGGTACGCCGTGTTTGTCGCGGGACGAGCATATGCGTCCGGGCACCGACATGGCGGCGCTCGACAAGCTCAAGCCGGCCTTCGAGACGATGGCGGTGAAGGGCGGCTTCGGCGACATCGTGCGCCATCGCTATCCGCAGGTGAACCGGCTCAACCACGTCCACACCGCCGGCAATTCGTCGGGTGTCGTGGATGGTGCCGCCGCGATGCTGATCGGCTCGCCCGCGCTCGGAAAGGAACTCGATCTGAAGCCGCGCGCCCGGTTCGTGAGTTTCGCGACGGTCGGCTGCGAGCCCTGCCTGATGCTGACGGCGCCGGGCGAAGCCGCGCGCAAGGCGGTTGCGCGTGCCGGGCTGACGCTCGACGACGTCGATCTGTTCGAGGTCAACG
>JAEWHY010000566.1 GCA_023387555.1 Pseudomonadota bacterium | reverse complement strand
ACGGTGCGGCAGTTGCAGGGCAACGTCCACGGTGTCACCGATCTGTCCAGGGTTCGGGTGGGTGCCGTGGGTGGCTCCTCGACCGAGGACACCCTGAGGAAGTTGAAGATCAGCTTTGAGAGCTTTCCGTCGACCCGGGCCGGTTTGCAGGCCATCCGGGACGGCAAGCTCGAGGCCTTCGTCTATGACCGTCCGCTGCTGGCCTGGACGATCAACCAGGACTTCCGCTCCAGCGTCCAACTGCTCGACGTGACCTTCGACCAGCAGCATTATGCCTTCGCCGTGCCGCCGGGCAGCCCGCTGCGCAAGCCGGTGAGCGTCGCGCTTCTCGGCGACATCCGGACCACCTGGTGGGGGGAGACCCTGTACCAATATCTTGGCAGCAAGGGGCAATAGGCCGAAAATTTGGTTCCCGGTCGGTCATGGCGGCTTGAACCAAGTCCCGCTATAACGCGGCCAACGGAGACGGCCCCGAACGAGGCGGGGCCGCAGGAGTAATGGACATGCCGGAGCGTTGGACGCCCGAAAGCTGGCGCAACAAGCCCATCGTACAGGTGCCGGATTACCCGGACCAGAACGCCCTTGTGGCCGTCGAGAAGCAGCTTGCGAGCTTTCCGCCGCTGGTTTTTGCAGGGGAAGCCCGCAGCCTGAAAAAGGCGCTGGCGCGGGTCTGCGCCGGAGAGGCTTTCCTGCTCCAGGGCGGCGATTGCGCCGAGAGCTTCGCCGAGCACGGACCGAACAACATCCGCGACTTCTTCCGCGTCTTCCTGCAGATGGCGGTGGTGCTGACCTTTGCCGGCGGCTCGCCGGTGGTGAAGGTCGGACGCATCGCCGGCCAGTTCGCCAAGCCCCGGTCCTCGCCGACCGAGAAGAAGGGCGATCTCGAATTGCCGAGCTATCGCGGCGACATCATCAACGGCAACGAATTCACCCCCGAGGCCCGGATCCCCGATCCGCGCCGCCAGATCGAGGCCTATCGGCAATCCGCCGCGACGCTGAACCTTTTGCGCGCCTTCGCTCACGGCGGCTACGCCAATCTCGCCACCGTGCATCAATGGATGCTGGGCTTCCTCAAGGATTCGCCTCAGGCGCGGCGCTATGCCGAACTCGCCGACCGCATCTCGGAGGCGCTCGGCTTCATGCGCGCCTGCGGGCTCGACCTCGAAAGCCACCCCGAACTGCGGACGACGGATATCTACACCAGCCACGAGGCCTTGCTGCTCGGCTTCGAGGAGGCGATGACTCGCGTCGATTCCACGAGCGGCGACTGGTATTGCACCTCCGGCCACATGGTCTGGATCGGTGACCGTACCCGTCAGCCCGATCATGCCCATGTCGAATTCTGCCGCGGCATCAAGAATCCGATCGGCCTGAAATGCGGACCCTCGCTGAAGGCCGACGAACTGATCCGGCTGATCGACATCCTCAATCCCGACAACGAGCCGGGCCGGCTGACGCTGATCGGCCGCTTCGGTAACGAGAAGGTCGGCGAGTATTTGCCGGCACTGGTCCGCGCCGTGAAGCGCGAGGGCAGGGCCGTCGTGTGGTCCTGCGATCCGATGCACGGCAACACGATTACCTCGGTCTCCGGCTACAAGACCCGTCCGTTCGACCGCATCCTGAACGAGGTGAAGGAATTCTTCGCCGTGCATGCGGCGGAAGGCACCTATGCCGGCGGCGTGCATCTCGAGATGACCGGGCAGAATGTCACCGAATGCACCGGCGGCGCCCGCGCGATTTCCGATGCCGAGCTGAACGACCGCTATCACACCTTCTGCGATCCGCGCCTCAATGCCGAACAGTCGATCGACATGGCATTCCTTGTCGCGGAATTGCTCAAGAAGGAGCGGGACGCGCACGCACGGCCGATGCCGCAGGTCGCGGGCCTCTAGTCGCCAGCGCGGTCCTCACGGACGCCAGAACGGCTTTTCGATCTCGGTCTGCGCCTCGCATTTCGAGATCGCGATGTCGTGCAGGTCGCGTTCCGTGAAGCCGGCGAGCCGGCGGCGTTCGCGCGAACGATTCCGCCACGTCGAGATCATGCCGATCCGGCGCGGCGGCTGGATATCGTACTCCGAGATGCCCATGTCGCGGAGCAGCCGCTCGTCGTAACGCGCAAGTTCGGCGCGCCGCAGCCGATGCATCAGGGCCGCCATCATGCGACTGGCAAGCGCGCGTAGCGCTCGTCCGGCTTGCCTGAGCAGGACGCGGAGCGTCCGCGAGCGCTCCTGGCGGCCGCGCTGCATCAGCGTGACGGAATCCTGTTTGCGCAACGCCGCGAAATGCGCATCGTAATCGTGAAGTCTCCGGTCGTACTGCATGTCGATTCATCCGGTTGATCACCGCAAATGAATCTAGGGCGCGGCAGGCCGCCGCCCGCACGACAAGTCCTTCACCCGATGTGAGAGAAATTCATCCGTATCACGCGGACGCGCCGGGATTCATACGCTGCTGGAGCGGACGCAGCTCGTCGATCAGCCATTGCCGGAACAGCCGCGCTTCCGGCCGGTCGAAGATCCGGTCCGAGCCGACCAGCCAGTAACCCGCCTTGGCCGCGCGTGGCTTCGCAAGCGCGACCAGACGCGCGCTCTCGAGGTCTGGGTTGATCAGGGGTTTATGTCCGAGCGCGATGCCAAGCCCTGCCGCGGCCGCCTCGATGGCAAGCGCGATGGTGTCGACTTCGATCTGGGCCGCCGCATCCGGCGCGTCAGCGATCCAGTCGCGCCACTCCTCGGCAACCACGCTGACCCGGATATGCGGTCCGGTCCGGATGATCCGGCGGTGGTCCGCCATGCCGGCGCGCATCATGAAACCGGGCGAGCAGATCGGTACGATCTCCTCCCGGACGAGGCGCAACCAGGTCTGTGGCCCGGTCGGGACTTCGGCGCGGCGGATCACGAGATCGATCCCGGCGAGGTCGGCATCGACCTGATAGCGGGTGGAATCCAGCGTCACCCGGATATCGGGATAGCGTTCGCTGAAGCGGCGCAACCGCGGCAGCAGCCAGCGGCTCGCAAAGGTCGGTGCGGCGCTAATCGCAAGATGGCCCTGCGCGCGACGGCCGGGGACACGGGCAGTGGCTTGATGCAGCCGTTCCAGGGCCTGCCGGACGCGCTCCGAAACGTCCACCGCCTCCGGCGTCGGGGTGAGACCGCGCAGCGCGCGAACGAACAGCGGCCGTCCATACCAGGTCTCGATGGCCTCGATAGCGTGACTCACGGCGCTCGGCGTGACGTTCAATTCCTCGGCGGCAAGCCTGAAGCTCTTCAGGCGCACTGCAGCCTCGAGAAAGCGCAGCCCATTCAGTGGCGGCAGATCACGTGGCATCCGATGTCACGCCCGTTCGCCGGCTGCGGATTGGAGCCCGTCCATTTCGTCCGCAAGCCAGCCGACCAGTGCCTCGATCTCGGCGCGCTGCAACGCTTCTGGCGCCGTCACGAACCAGTAGGATTGGGGGCAGCGCACTGGCGTGTCGCTCAGCGTCGTCAGCCCGCCCTGGCTGATCTCCTCGGCGGCCGACGGCAGGCGTGCCAGGGCGACGCCCATGCCCTGCGCGGCGGCGACAAGCGCCATCTGCATGGTATCGACACGAAGGCCGCGCTGGGGGGCCGGCGGCGGCCGCCCGTTTGCTGCGGCCCAGGTGCCCCATCCCGCGTCGGTGCCGGTGGTGTGGATGAAAAAGTCATCCGGCATGGCGACGACCTTTGTCCCGACAGCATGAAAATCCGGCGCGCAAACCGGCATCAGTGTCTCGGTCAACAGATGGCGCATGTGGAGTTCGGGCCAGGGTCCGGCGCCAAGCCGGATTCCGGCATCGAAGCCATCGCCCGGGAATTTCGCCAGCTGGTGGCTGGTGTCGATCGATAGCGACATGTCGGGGTAGCGCTCGAAAAATCCCGGAAGCCGCGGGATCAGGATACGTTCGGCAAAGGTCGGCACGACGGTGAGGCGCAGGCGGCCCGCTCCTAAATGCGGTCGCGGCACCTCATTCGCCAGGATGCCAAAGGCGTCGCGCACCGCGACAAGGTACTCTGTCCCTGCCGGCGTCAGGCGCAATGCGCCGCGCTTGCGGGCGAACAGCGCGGCCCCAAGCCAGTCCTCGAGCGACTGGATGGCGTGGCTCACCGCACTTGCCGTGACGCCGGCTTCCTTTGCGGCGTCCGCGAAGCTGCGCGCGCGGCCCGCAGCCTCGAACAGACGCAAAGTGCTCAGCGGCGGAATACGATATCGCATCGGGACATGATGAAGCCTGCGCAAGATCAGCACAACAGCGCCGCCGGCTCAGATGAAATCGCCTCATCCTCCGCGCAGGATTTTTCAATCGCGCGAGCCGGCCTGTTTGTAAGTTGAATTCCTTTCACTTGTCGGCGCGACGCGGCCTTTCCCATCATCGGTGCATCCACAAGGAGATCGATGAATGCAGAACGACGTGAGCGGGCCGGTGCGCCTCGACATTCGTGACCGGATCGCGACCCTCACCCTCAACCGTCCAGCCAAGCTGAATGCGCTGAGTTACGACACGGTCGACCTCCTGCTGCAGATGCTCGACCAACTGGAGAGCCATCCGGACGTGCAGGTCCTGATCCTCACGGGAGCGGGCGACCGCGCCTTTTCTGCTGGCGCCGATATCCACGAATTCTCGGAGAGCGTGCGCAAAGGCGCCGCCACGGCCGTGCGCGATTTCGTCCGGCGCGGCCAGCACATGACGGCGCGGATGGAAGCGTATCGCAAGCCGATCATCGCGGCCATCAACGGCTATGCCTTCGGTGGCGGATGCGAGATCACGGAAGCCGTGCCGCTCGCCATCGCCAGCGATCGGGCGCTGTTCGCGAAGCCGGAAATTCGGCTCGGCATGCCGCCGACATTCGGCGGGACGCAGCGGCTGTCGCGGTTGTCGGGACGCAAGCGATCGCTGCAGTTGCTGCTGACCGGTGAACGCTTCGACGCGCAACGTGCGCTCGACTATGGGCTCGTCAATCGCGTCGTGCCGCATGCGGAGTTGATGACGGCGGCGCGCGAGCTTGCCATGAGGATCATCTCGCATTCGCCGCTGGCGGTCACGGCGATCCTGACGGCGGTGACGCGCGGGCTGAACACGACAATAGGCGAGGGGCTGCAGATGGAATCGGAGCAATTCGCCGGCCTCGTGCACACGCATGACCTTCGGGAAGGTCTCGATGCCTGGATCGAGCGCCGCGAACCGGCTTTCCTCGGGCATTGAAATAGCGGACACGGCGTCGGCATTTCCATGCTGAAGGAAAGGGTGATGCGCAAAAGGCCCGGTTTATCGGACCTTTTCGGGTCCGGCGGCCGCCGGGCTCGAGCGAAATTTGCCCGCTGTTAACGCTGCAAATCGGCGAGCGGCATGCTCACCGCCGTGGAAAGGAATTGCAGACAATTTGAAGCAATGATGCTCCCAGATGCGCTGACAAAAAAGCGCACGAGGGTACAGGGGGCTATCGTGGCCTTCGCTCTTTGCGAGCCACGGCGGTTTTTGCGATCGCGGTCATGTCGAACATGATCGCGGTCGCGAATGCCGAACCGGCCGGGTCAACGGCCGAGAGCGACGAGTTCGTGCAGCGATCAGCCCTATTCCACCAGCGACATTTTCTGATTTAGTCCGCCGCGGGCAGGGACATGATTCATGCAGCGAATCTGGCGGGCGACACTCAACACCATGAACGGGCTGCGCGCCGCGGCCTCGAGCGAAGCGGCCTTCCAGCAGGAATTGATCGCGCTCGCGCTTGCGGTGCCGCTGGCATTGGTCGTCGCCACCAGCCTGTGGATGGCGCTCGCCCTGATCGGGGTGGTGCTCGCGATCATGATCGTCGAACTGCTCAACACGGCGATCGAGAAGCTTGCCGACCGCGTCACGCTGGAACGCGATCCGATTATCGGCCGCGTCAAGGATATGGGATCGGCGGCGGTCGGTCTGACCCTGCTGATCGCCGGACTCGTCTGGCTCTTGGCGATCTGGGACAGGCTGTCGGGGCTGCTGCGATAACACCGCATTGCGGGCCGCCGCCCGACCGCGCTAGATCACTACAATGAACACGCGCCCCGCCGATACCCTCACGATCGCGCTTGCCCAGGTTAATCCCGTGGTCGGCGATGTGGCCGGAAACGCAGCGAAGGTCCGCGCCGCGCGCGAGCGCGCCGGCGATGCCGACCTGGTCCTATTCCCGGAATTATTCATCGCTGGCTATCCGCCGGAAGACCTGGTGCTGAAGCCGGCGTTTCAGGCCGCCTGCCGCGCAGCCCTAGAGGAACTGGCGCGGGAAACCGGGCAGGGCGGGCCGGCAATGATCGTCGGCACGCCTTGGGTCGAGGATGGCAAGCTCTACAACGCCGTCGCGCTGCTGGATCGCGGCCGCATCGCCGCGTTGCGCTTCAAGGTCGACCTTCCGAATTACGGCGTCTTCGACGAGAAGCGGGTCTTCGCGGTCGGTCCGATGCCGGGTCCGATCAATTTCCGCGGCGTGCGGATCGGCGTGCCGATCTGCGAGGATATCTGGGGGCCCGAGCCGGCCGAATGCATCGCCGAGACCGGCGGGGAGATCCTGCTGGTGCCCAATGGCTCGCCCTACCGGCGCGGCGTGGTCGATCAGCGGCTCAGTGTCGCGGTCGCGCGCGTCAAGGAGACCGGACTGCCGCTGGTCTATCTCAATCAGGTCGGCGGGCAGGATGAGCTGGTGTTCGAGGGCGCGTCCTTCGTCCTCAATGCCGACGCATCGCTCGCGGCGCA
Source organism: Pseudomonadota bacterium (assembly GCA_023387555.1). GTDB lineage: Bacteria > Pseudomonadota > Alphaproteobacteria > Rhizobiales > Xanthobacteraceae > Pseudorhodoplanes. The sequence continues at coordinate 2,880 of JAEWHY010000566.1, read as the reverse complement.
GCTTCCGGGATTTGCCGAGGCGGTGGTGACGACACACTGGCGCCGTACGGACGACGGCTGGCAGTGCGAACCGGGAGACATTGCGCCGCTTCTGCCGCAGGAGCGGGCCGATTACACCGCCTGCGTGCTGGGCTTGCGGGATTATATCGGCAAGAACGGATTTCCGGGCGTGGTGTTCGGGCTGTCCGGCGGCATCGATTCCGCCCTCGTCGCCGCGATGTGCGTCGATGCCATCGGGCCGGAGCGCGTGCGCAGCGTCATGCTGCCCTATCGCTTCACCTCGCAGCAGTCGCTCGACGACGCGGCGGCCGTCGCGAATGCGCTGGGCATCCATTACGACATTCTGCCGATCGAACCGGCCGTCGCCGGCCTTGAGGAGGCGCTGCGGCCACTGTTCGCGGGGATGCCGCGCGACGTGACCGAGGAAAACCTCCAGGCGCGGGCACGGGGCACCATCGTCATGGCCCTCTCCAACAAATATGGCCTGATGGTTGTGACCACCGGCAACAAGTCGGAGATGTCGGTCGGCTATGCCACGCTCTATGGCGACATGAACGGCGGCTTCAATCCGGTGAAGGATCTCTACAAGACCGAGGTGTACCGCCTGTCGCGGCTGCGCAATGCCTGGAAGCCCGATTGCGCGCTTGGGCCGGACGGCACGGTGATCCCCGAAAACATCATCACCCGGCCGCCGACCGCGGAATTGCGCGAAAATCAGACCGATCAGGATTCGCTGCCGCCGTATGACATTCTCGACGGCATTCTCGAGCGGCTGGTGGAAAAGGAGCAGCCGATCGCCGAGATCGTTGCTGCGGGCTACGATTCCGCGATCGTGATGCGGGTCGATCGCATGCTCAACCTCGCCGAATACAAGCGGCGTCAGGCGGCGCCCGGCGTGAAGGTGACATTGCGTGGGTTCGGACGCGACCGGCGCTATCCGATCACCAACCGGTTCCGCGATGCCGGGACGCCACTGCCGACGCCCGATGCCTCGATCGTCGGCGGCACGCCGACGAAAAACGAAGCGTTCGATTTCTGACTGCTGTCCGCTATTCCGCCATGAACTTCGGGCCGACCGAGCGGATCGGCTTTTTCGGCGCATTCGGGTCGACGGGCTCGGCGGGGGTTAAGGGCGCTGCCGCGGTGGCCGGCGTTACACCCTTCTTCTGCGCGCCCTGCGACGGCTGCACGATTGGGCGGCCCTTGGCGTCGCGCGGCGCGCTCATCAGCTTTGCGCGATCTTCGGTCACCACGATGTCGCCGTGTCCGGCCGGCGTGTTCGGGTCGTCCTTGACCGCATTGGCCCAGCTTTCGCCGGCCGCCTTGCAGGTGCACGAGGCATCCCACGACGTCTTGTATTTGAACGCGTTGGGAATCTGCGTGTAGAGCTGTCCGGTAGTGGAGACCGCCTGGTTCATGTCCTCGCCCGGATTGCGGTGCCAGAACAGCTGAACCTCGGCCGCCGGACACATCCGCTGGCAGGTCATTTCGTCATCCTGGAAACGGTCCTGCGAGGTCGAGAACGAGATCGGGAAGAAATAGCCGTCGCAGGTGCGCACGCAGACCGTCCGGAAACCGCTGCCCATCCCGGTATCCTGCTCCGGCGTCGAGGTCGAACCCGGACCTCCGAACAGCTGCTCGAAGAAGTTGCCTGGCGCCGCGCGCGCCGCCTGGGCGCGGTATTGCGGGCCGCAATCGTTTTGCACCAGGGCCGTCAGGATCGCCCGGCGCTGCCCGTCGCGCTGGTAGTCGGAATTGCCGTGCTGAAGCTGCTGCAGATCACCCTGGCTGCGCGCAAGATTGGTGCGCATCTGCTGGATTCGGGTGTTCAGCGGCGCGCATTGCTCGGAACGGCCGAGACCGCCGAACAGCTGGAAGAACCCGCTCTGTTCGCAGCCCTGCCGGCGCGCCTGCGCCTGGGTGCGGTCGAGCTCGGCCTGCTGGCGGCCGATCGCCTCCTCGAGGCGGCGCACCTGTTCGGCCGCGCCGCCGGAACCGATCGCGGAGAGCTGGGCCTCGAGCCGCTGGCAGGTCTGGTCGCGGGCGCTGATCGTCACCCCGGACGGGGGATAGGCCGGCGGTGGCAAAGGTTGCTGTGCTGCTGCAGACGAGAGGCTGGCGGCGAGCGCCAGCGCCGCGAGACCATGGACGAATCGTGTCATGAATTCCCCAACCGACCGACCGGTCCCATGCCCTCGAAATGCGGCGACGGGATGGTTAGCAAAGGCCCAACGACGGCGTAAAGCTGCAAATCGGTCACGCCGGACGGCCCGGTTCCGGCTCTCCCTCGTCTTCCGGCAGGGCGACATTGCGGCCGTCCCGAGATTCCTGACGCAGGTTCCACAGGATACCGGCGAGGATAATACCCGCGCCGACGAAAACCAGCGCGTCCACGGTCTCGCCGAAGAACAGATAGCCCACCAGCGCGATCAGTGGCACCCGCAGGAAGTCGAGCGGGATCACGAGGCTGGCGTCGCCGTAGCGGAAGGCGCGCGCCATGCAGTAATGCGCCGAGAGGCCCGCGATCCCGACCCCCGCGATCGGCGCGTATTGCCAGGGCTCGAGCCGCGTCAGGAACAGCGGATCGCTGCCGGCCGCCGCGAGCGGGAACTGCAGAAGGTTCATCCAGAACACGATCCCGAAGGTGGTTTCGGTGCCGGTCATCTGCTTGGTCGCGACGTTAAACACCGCGTAGAGGAACGAGCAGGCCAGAACGAGGAGCGAGGCCGGCTGGAAGGCGATCAGACCCGGTCGCAGGATCACGAGACAGCCGATAAAGCCGAGCACGATCACGACGATGCGGCCGGACGTAAGCTTCTCGCCCAGAGCGACGACCGCGAGGATCAGTACCCATACCGGCAGCGTGAATTCGAGCGCGAA
>JAEWHY010000561.1 GCA_023387555.1 Pseudomonadota bacterium | reverse complement strand
ACGCAGGACCGTGCCGCCATTGCCCAGGAGATCGCCGATAACCGCGGCGCGGTGATCGTGCCGCCGTTCGACGATCCGATGGTGATTGCAGGGCAGGGCACCGTCGGCCGCGAAATCGTCGAGGATTTGTCTGCGCTCGGGCTGAAGCCGGATGTGGTGGTGGTCGGCTGTTCGGGCGGCGGGCTCGCCGCCGGCATTTCGCTTGCGATCAAGACCGCGGTGCCGGAGACCGATCTCTACACCGCCGAACCCGACGGCTTCGACGACATGGCGCGATCCTTTGCGAGCGGACATCGCGAACGCAATGCGCGCCTCAGCGGCACCATCTGCGATGCGCTGATGAGCAATACGCCGGGCGAACTGACATTCCCCATCACGCAGCGGCTGATCGGCAAGGGCGTCACCGCGAGCGATGGCGAGGTCGAAGCGGCGGTCGCCTTCGCCTGGCGCGAACTGAAGCTGGTGGTGGAACCGGGCGGCGCGATCGGGCTCGCCGCGCTTCTTGCCGGGCGGCCGGACGTCAAGGGCAAGGTCGTGGTCGCGATCCTGTCCGGCGGCAATGTCGATCCGGACCTGTTTTCGCGCATCATCGCGGCGTGAGCCGCGCCTTTAGAGCGTTTTCGAGCGAAGTGGACACCGGTTCGCGTGAAGAAAACGCGTCAACGCAAGAACCTAGAGGCTTTTCGCGATTCGAAGAAAAGCGAAAAGACTCTAGGCAAACAGCGCGAGCTTTTCCTCCTCGGACAGCGCGCAGATGTCGGCGAAAGGATCGCGCGGCGCATGCTCTGCGCGAGCGGCCTGCGGCGCGGCTTGATCCGGCGTGGTTGCGCCTGCCACGATATCCGGCCCGAGAAATTCGATCGCCGAGGCGTAGGACATCACGATTCCGGCCGCGTAGTGATCGGTCGCGACCGGCGTGGCGTTGACGCGCTCGGCCGCCGGGGTGGCCTCGATCTCAGCGGCGCGCTCCGTGACGTCTTCGCACGCAGCTTCGCTGGCGGACAGGCTTTCGGCCTCAAGCAGGTCCGCTGCCGGATCGATCTCCAGAATATCCGCCGCCGCGGCTTCGATATCGGGCGCCTCGAGACCGCCGTCCGGATCGGATAGCGGCTCGCTGCTGTCGGCGGGCGAGACTTCTTCAGATGAATCTTCGGCCGGTTCGAGGCTGCGCGTGACCAGCAGGCTTTCGATCCGTCCGATCGCGGTCAGGAGGTTCGCGGTGTCGGCGGCGCGGCTGCGCATCGCGAATTTGGTCAGGAACGCGCGTCCGCGCGCGCTTTCCATCAGCGCGGCGAGAATGATGTCATAGTCCGAATCGCCTTCCGGCGAATCGTCGGACGCCGTGGCATGATGATTCGCGAGCATGATTCAGGATAGCCGATCCCGAGACAGTTTTGCCCTGCGGGCTGCCGTCTTCTACGCCGTTTCCAACGTCCTGCTCGGAGTCCATCTGCCGTTCTTTCCGGTCTGGCTGCAGTCGACCGGATTCGACGCCGGGCAGGTCGGGGCGATCCTGGCGGGAACGTCTCTGCTCCGGGTGATTTCGGTGCCGGTCGCGACCGGGGCCGCCGACCGCCGGTTCGGCGTGCGGCCCACCATCATCGCCTTTGCCATGGCGACCGCGGCCGGCTTCACCGCGCTCGGCCTCGTGTCCGGCCCCTGGCTGATCGTGGCGCTCACCGCCTTCACCGCCTTCGCGCATACGCCAGCCGTGTCGTTGCAGGATGCCTATACGTTGCGCGGCCTGCGGGCGCGCGGGGCCGCCTACGGGCCGGTGCGGCTCTGGGGATCGATCTTCTTCATCCTGGCGAATTTCGGCGCCGGACTGGCCTTCGACCTGATCGATACCCGCAACCTGATCTGGCTGATCGCGGCGGCGGCCATCGCGACCGCCTGTGTCACGACCATCCTGATGCCGTTGCCGCCCGCGCCACCACCGGCACCGGACGCCGCGCCGGTCCGGCCGCTCTGGCGCGAGCCGCGCTTCATCGCGGTGGTGATCGCCGCCAGCCTGATCCAGTCGAGCCATGCGGTCTATTACGGGTTCTCGACCATCACCTGGAAAGCCGCCGGCTTCGATGGCATCGCCATCGGTTCGCTCTGGGCGCTGGGCGTGATTGCCGAGATCGTGCTGTTCGCTTTTGCCAGCCGGTTGCCGCCGGCGTTCGGTCCGATCCAGCTGATCGTGCTCGGCGGACTTGGCGCCACGATCCGCTGGATCGGGCTTGCCTTCGATCCGACCGGATGGTCGTTGCCGCTGCTGCAGATGCTGCACGCCTTTTCGTTCGGCGCGAGTCATCTCGGCGCGGTGGCTTTCATCGCGCATGCGGCGCCGGAAGGCCGCGGTGCGACGGCGCAGGGCTATTTCTCGGTGGTGCAGGGCGTCATCTTCAGCGCCAGCATGCTGCTCGCCGGATCGCTATACGAGGTGATCGGGGCTGCCAGCTATGCGGCGATGGCGGTCATCGCGCTGGCCGGCGCGGGCGTCGCCGCCATGGTCTGGCTGCGGATGCCGGAGGCGAAGCCGTGACGCCGGTTGTCGCGCGCACCGCGTCGCGCGCGAGTGCCTGTCTGACGGAAAAGCGTCAGTCGCAGTTGCGATACATGGCCATCAGTTCGGGCCCTGACAGGAACACCATCTTCGGTTTCAGGCCGCCGCGCTTCTTCAGCCAGGCGCGGATGTCGCCCGGATACAGATCCCACAACGCCTTGGTACCGGCGCGGCTAAGCACCGGACGCCCGTCATTGCCGGGATTCCATGCGGCGTGGAAGCCGAGCTGCGCGCGCGGCGTCACGCAGATGCGTTCGCGGGGCAGGACGCCGAGCACGATGGTGCAGGCAGAGAGACACGGGCCGTCGATCACGACCTGTCGTCCGGAGTTGCGCAGGCTCACATAGGTGTCGAGATAGGGTCCGATCTGACCGCCCTTGTCGTTGGCGATCCGCACCGTGGCGTGGGCATCCGCGCCATACAATGCAAACAGCAGCATGGCGGCCAATGCCCGACGGAACCACATTCCGCGACCCTCCCCAACGCAACGTCGTCCCGGAGAAAAGTTAGACGGGAAGGCGGCGCATTGCCAAGGTCGCGCGAGACGTTGCCAACCACAAAAAGATTCAAACTGAAACGTGTGCGGAATCTGCAACGCCAGACGGCGCACGATTGCGAGCGGGTTCCATGGCGATCGGCACCGCGGTCAATCACAGACTGGGCAAAAGTGCGCGGCGCAGCGCGAATTCGAGTTCGGGTGCGGCAAACGGCTTCTGGAGAACTGGAACGTGGTTCAGTCCGTCCGGGATGCTCATCGCGCCATAGCCGGTGGCGAACATGAACGCGATGCCGCGGCTCCGGATAATCTCGGCGATCGGAAACGTCCGAAGCCCGCTCAAATTCACATCGAGGATCGCGACGTCGAAATCGAGCGCGCTTGCCTTGGCGATGGCATCGTCGAAGCGCGATGCAACCGCGGCGATCTCGCAGCCGAGGTCCTCGAGGGCGTCTTCGAGAAGCATGATGATGAGCGATTCGTCCTCGACGAGAAAGACGCGCCGGCCCGCAAGATCGGGCACCTGAATGTTCACTGATGTTCCTGCCGACGTCTCAATCCGAGCCCGTAACCTCGTGCAGCGGCGCGCGAATCGAGCAGACCACGCCGGTTGTGTCAAAGCTCAGGTGGACTTCGCCGGCGATGTCATGGGCGAGGCCATGTTGCACCAGGCGAGAGCCGAAACCGCGCCGCGTCGGCTCACGCACGGCCGGGCCGCCGCTCTCGCGCCACGTCAGTTCAAACTGGCGGGTTTGCGGATCGACCTGCCACGAGATCGCAACGGAGCCGGCATCGGTCGACAGCGAGCCATATTTGACGGCGTTCGTCGCAAGTTCGTGGAAGGCGAGCGACAGCGCCAGCACCGCCTTCGGATGCAGGCGCAGCGGCTTGCCCTCGATCTTGAATCGGCGTTGCCCGCCGCTGCCGCGATAGGGCGCGATGGCGCCGCTCACGACTTCGATCAGGTCGGCGCCTTCCCAATGCTCACGGGTGAGGACATCGTGCGACTTCGACAGTGCGAGCAGCCGCGCTTCGAATGTGGCCCGCGCTTCCGAAACGGTGGTCGCGTTGCGCAGGCTTTGCGAGGCGAAGGATTGTACCGTCGCCAGCGTATTCTTGACCCGGTGGTTGATCTCGTCGATCAGGAGGCGCTGGCGCTTCTCGGCCGCTTTCCTCGCGCCGATGTCCTGGATCAGCTTGACCAGATGCAGCGGCCGGCCGGCCTCGTCATGGGTCAGGGAAACGCTGTTCTGCACCCAGATCACCGAGCCGTCCTTGCGCATGTAGCGCTTCTCGATCACGAAATCCGAGCGGCTGCCGTCCCGCAATGCCCCGAGCAGGGCGCTCATGGCCGGACGATCGTCGGGATACGTCAGTTCGATCGAGTTCAGCGATCGAAGTTCATCGGCATCGTAGCCCGACAATTCGCTGAAGGTCTGATTGGTCTCGATGAAATTTCCGTCCGGCGTGAGCACCGCGACCCCGATCGCGGGTGAATTGAAAACGGCGCGCAGCCGCTGTTCGCTCTTGCGCAGGGCGTCGGCCGTTACAATACGGTGCGACTCGAGGCTGGCGCGCTCGAGACTGAAGCCGAGCTGTCGCGCCACCGTCAGCGCGAGGTCGGAGATCCGGCGGTCGAACGTCTGCGGGGTGCTGTAATAGGCCATGAACTTTCCGCAGACATGCCCGGCACAGGAGAGCGGGATGAAAGCTAATGCGCGGATGCCTTCGTCTTCGATCGCCTTGCGCAGATCGGCGGGCAGATCGGCCTGTGCGACATCGGGGATGAAGATGGGATCGGGGTCCCGATCCTGGGCCGTCCATGGCGAGTGGCCGTCGACCGCCTTGCGATATTTGGGAGAAAGCCCGCGCGATGCGACGAACCGCATCGACCCGTCCTGATCGAACCGCAGGATCGACGCGGCCCGGCATTCCAGCGTGCCGAGGATCGCATCGAGCGCCGCCTCGTAGCTGTCGGTCAGGGAGCTTGCGCGATACAGCCGGTCGGTGAACCTGAACAAGGCCTCCTGCTCGCGGGCGCGTCGTGCCAGTGCTTCGTCAATCGGTTCGTCCGTATCGGCGGCCGGCGGCGCCGCGTCGATATAGCTCCCTGCGGCGTCGAGCCGGGCATTGTGCGACTGGCGGTCCAGCATGGCTGGGCCTGCTCCCCTGGTTATCGTGAAGAACGGCTTCCCCGCGAGCCGGAACGGAACACCGATGCGCATCCATAACGTGCAGGGGGCGGTTCGGTTCCACACGCCATTCGGTCGCAGCAGCATCAGCCCCAGAGCGCGGGCCGTGCCGGATGCACCAGGCTGCCCTCGTACAGCAGGCCGTCGGGACGGTCGCGCGCCAGCAGCAGCGGGCCGTCGAGATCGACGAAGCGCGCGGTCTGCCCGATCAGGATGGCCGGGGCCATCGACAGGGAGGTCGCAACCATGCAGCCGGCCATGGTCGCAAGTCCGAGGCGACGGGCCTCCGCCGCCATCGCCAGGGCTTCGGTGAGGCCGCCGGTCTTGTCGAGCTTGATATTGACCGCGTCGTATTTCCCGACCAGCGCCGGCAGCGAGGTCCGGTCGTGGGCGCTTTCGTCGGCGCAGACCGGAACCGGCCGGGCAACGCTGCGCAAGGCATCATCGGCGCCAGCGGGCAGCGGCTGCTCGATGAGGGTCACGCCGGCGGCGGCGCAGGCTGCGAAATTCACGGACAGGGTGTCGGCGCTCCAGCCTTCGTTGGCATCGACGATCAGTTCGGTGTTGGGCACCGCCGCCCTGATCGCAGCGATCCTCTCGGCATCGCCGTCTGCGCCGAGCTTGATCTTGAGCAGCGGCCGGCCCGCTGCGCTGCGTGCGGCGCTCGCCATCGCGTCGGGCGAGCCGAGCGAGATCGTGTAGGCGGTGGTCAGCGGGCGCGGTGGCGGCAGACCGGCGAGTTCGTGCACCGGCCGACCGGCGAGCTTCGCCGCCAGATCCCAGAAGGCACAGTCGAGCGCGTTGCGGGCGGCGCCCGGCGGCATCTCGCGCTGCAAATCCTCGCGGGTCAGGCCGTCGGCCACGCGGTCCGCGAAGGGCTCAAGCGCCGCCGCGACCGACTCAGGGCTCTCGCCATAACGGGGATAGGGGACGCATTCGCCACGGCCGCGGACGCCGTCCTGTGACAATTCCGCAACCACGACCCTGGCTTCGGTCTTGGCGCCCCGGCTGATGGTGAATTGTCCCGCGATGGGCCAGTTTTCGACCGCGATGGTGAGCCGCGGGACGGCAGGATTAACCATGTGCTTAAAGCTTCGTTAACGTCCCTCGACAGCCGGGGGCGCTCTGTTAAGTATGTGGTGGAAATGCGGTTTTTCTCAAGGTGTCGATGTGCAGAGGCCGGCGGTGGCCGCTGCACGGCTTGATGCCGGAACCGTCCGAGGCAAGCGGGACGGGGAGTGGAATGAGTGCTGATGCGTTGCTCGCCGCAACGGTAAGCGGCGACAAGCTCGAGCTGGTTGCAGCCGGGGAGTGGACAGCCGATCGCGCCAGCGACCTGGAGCGGCTGATCATGGCCGTGGCGATTCCGCCGCGCAGCCCGATCCGGCTGGTTCGCGTCAACATGGCGAAGGTCGCCAAGCTCGACACCTATGGCGCCTGGCTCCTCGAGCGGCTGCTGCGCGGCTCGCGCGAGCAGGGGGCGACAACCGACGTTGTCGATCTGCCCGATCAGTTCCGCACTATCGTTGATACGGTTCATCAGACCACGGAACTGCCGGATCCGGAGCGCCTGCGCCGCACCAGGGTAACGGACTGGCTGGCGACGGTCGGGGAGAATATCGCCGAGGTCGGTCGATCGGCCGCGCTGTTCGTTCAGA
>JAEWHY010000606.1 GCA_023387555.1 Pseudomonadota bacterium | reverse complement strand
TTACGCGCCACCGCGCGCGCGGCCGGGGTCAGTGATGCGCTGCACTTGCAGTCCGCGTGAGTCCGCGCGGCGGCTGCCGGTCCGCATCGCCTGGCTGATGGCCGCGGCGGCGATCCGCAATTCACGGCGGAATACGGTGTCCTGGCTGTCGGTGTAGCGCGCCGATGGCACCGCGAGATTCACGGTCCCCAGAAACTCCCCGTCCTTGATCACCGCGGTGGCGATGCCGGTAATCCCCGGTGTGAATTCTTCGCGCGCGTAGGCGAAGCCGTCCTTTCGCGCCGCCACGATCTCGCGCCGCAACGCCGCTTTCGATTGCAGCGTTCGTTGGGTGATCAGCCGCATGTCGAGACGATGGAGATAGTCGTCGAGCTCTGCATTGCTCAGGCGCGACAGGACGATCTTGCCCGACGATACCGCATAGAGCGGGGCGCGTTCGCCGACCTTCATGGTGAAGGCGAGCGCCTGATGGCCCATCGCGGTCGCGATGGCCTCGACGCTGTCGCCGCTCCATACATTGAAGCCCGAGGTCTCATTGAGCGCATCGCTCAGCGACCGCAGATGCGGCAGCACGATGGAGGCGAGGGTCGGTCCCTTCAGCCGGGCAGCGAGCTTCTCGACCCGTGCGCCAAGACGATAGCGCCCGCCTGATCGCTCCTGTTCAAGATAACCGCGGGCCAGCAGGTTGTTCAGAAGGTGAAACAAACTGCTGCGCGGAACGCCGAGATCGGACAGCAACCGCGAGAAGGTGGGCGGTTCTGTCGCATCCGCAACATACTCGAGAATATCGAGCGCGCGGTCGGCCGACTTGACAGCGGAGTCCGACTTCGGTTTCATTTTTTGAATTAGTTCACCATCATGAACCAAGGTCAAGTCGGTCAAATCTCACCGACACACCGCGCAGCGAAGTGCGGGCTCAATCACACCGGAACGGGAGGATGCGGGATGAATCTGAAAAAATGGCTTGTGGCATCGGCTGTCGGTCTTGGTCTTATCGGCGCCGCCGCAGGCCCGGCCGCCGCGCAGGACTGGCCGACGCGGACGGTCAAGTTCCTCGTGCCTTACGGCGCCGGCGGTGGCACCGACATCGTCAGCCGCATCATCGCCCAGCAATTGCAGGAGAAGCTTGGACAGAGCTTCGTGGTCGAGAACAAGCCGGGTGCGGGTTCGACGCTCGGTGCCGATCAGGTCGCGAAGGCCGGGAAGGACGGCTACACCGTGCTGGTGCTGAGCAATGCTCATGCGGTCGCGGGCGCGCTCTACAAGAAGCTGCCGTATGACTCGGTGAAGGATTTCGACATGGTCACGCAGATCGGCACCGTGCCGCTGCTGCTGGTCGCCGCGCCGAAATTCCCGGTGAAGGACGTGAAGGGGCTGCTCGCCGAGGCCAAGGCCAATCCCGGCAAATACAATTACGGCGCCGCCGGCGGCGTCGGCACCACGCAGCATTTTGCAGGCGAATTGTTCCGGGTGCTGTCCGGCACCGACATCAAGCACGTACCGTTCAAGACCACACCCGAGGTCATCACCTCGCTGATGCAGAACGAGGTGCAGCTCACCTTCGAGCTGCTGCCAGCGGTGCGTGGCCAGATCGCGTCCGGCAACGTGACGCCGCTGGCCGTTACTTCGACCGAGCGCAACGCGGCCTATCCGGATCTGCCGACGCTCGCGGAAGCGGGGGTTCCCGGTTACGACGTGTCGAGCTGGTACGGACTCGCCCTGCCGGCCGGCACGCCGAAGCCGATTGTCGACAAGCTGACCAAGGAAGTTCACGCCGTGCTCGCCAAGGATGAGGTCAAGGCGGCGATTGCCAAGACCGGGATCGTGGTCAAGACCTCGACCAACGAGGAACTGACCAGGCACGTCAACTCTGAAATCGCCAAGTGGAGCGATCTCATGAAGAAGGCGGGCATCGAGCAGCGCTAGGCGTTGCTGCCCACCGCCGATGACATGGGCCGCCAGGGCATGGCGGCCCATGCGCATTCGTCCAGATGACATTTGGCTGCGGCATCGCTAAACAGCGGCCTGCCGGAGTTGCAATATCCCAATCGCGTCAAGAGGTTTGCGAAATGTCGAACGTGATTACGATCTGCGGAAGCCTGCGCAAGGGCTCGTTCAACCGCATGCTGGCCAACCTGCTGCCGAGCCTCGCGCCCTCCGGCATGACGATTACGCCGTCACCGTCGATCGAGATGCCGCTCTACAACAGCGATCTGCAGGCCGAGGGTTTTCCGCCGGCGGCGACCGCCTTGTCCGACGCCATTCGCGCGGCCGACGGCGTGATCATCGTCTCGCCGGAGTACAACTGGACGATCCCGGGCGGGCTCAAGAACGCGATCGACTGGGTCTCGCGCATGAAGGATCAGCCCTTCGCCAACAAGCCGATCTGCCTGCAATCCTGCTCGATGGGCATCCTCGGCGGCGCGCGCATGCAATATCACATGCGGCAATCGATGGTGTTCCTGAACGCATTCGTGTTCAACACGCCGGAAGTGCTGGTGGCGCAGGCGCAGAACAAGTTCGACGACAAGACCGGCGAGCTGAAGGATGAGGCGACCCGCGCCGTCATCAAGCAGCAGCTCGAAGCCTTCGCCAAGTTCATCGAGCGTCTCAAGGCGTGACGTTCAAAGGCAATCGATCATGTCTGGTAACGCGATGAATGTGGTTTCGATCTGCGGCAGCCTGCGCAAGGGCTCCTACAATGCCGGTCTGATGCGCATGCTGCCAAAGCTTGCGCCGGCGGAGATGTCGATCACGCCATCTCCCTCATACGAGACGTTTCCGCATTACAATCACGACCTGCCGGTGCCCGATGCTGTCGTGGCACTGGCGGACGCCATCCGCTCGGCCGACGGGATTATCATCGTGTCCCCGGAGTACGGATGGACCATTCCGGGCGCGCTCAAGAATGCGCTCGACTGGGTCTCACGGTTGAAGGATCAGCCGTTCAAGGACAAGCCGGTGGCGCTGCAATCGGCATCGACCGGACCGCTGGGTGGCTCGCGCATGCAGTATCACATGCGCCAGACGCTGGCTGCGATCGATGCTCTTGTGTTCATCAAGCCCGAAGTCGTGATCGCGCAGGCCAAGGACAAGTTCGACGAGGCGTTGGGCGAACTGAAGGATCAGCCTTCCATCGATCTGGTCAGCCAGCAGCTTGCCGCCTTCGCTGCATTCGTGCGGCGGGTCCGGATCTAGCGTTACGGAGAGTCCGGGACGGCCTGCATGGCCGGCCCGGCTATTTATCCCGCGAGCTGCATCTCGTTCCGGATGCGCCGCTCGGCGCCCGGCCTGATTGATCAGGCGCTTTTCGCCGCCCGGTTCGGGAACACCTGCGGCCGCATCGAAGGGTGAGCGGCGCGGCCGCGCGGCGGATATTCGGTTTCGACGCCGAGTTCTTCAGCCGCATGCCAGGCCCAGCGCGGGTCGTACATGGCGCCACGTGCGATCGCGATCAGGTCCGCCTTGCCGGAGGCAACGATTTCTTCGGCCTGCCGCGCCTGGGTGATCAGGCCGACCGTCATCGTGGGGATCTGCGCCTCGCGCCGCACCCGCTCGGCGAACGGCGCGTTGTAGCCGGGCGCGAACGGAATCTGCTGACGCAAATCGACCTGGCCGCTCGACACATCCACATAGTCGCAGCCCAGCTTCTTGAGCTCCTTGGCGAAGGCGACGGTGTCCTCGATCGTGGTGCCGCCTTCGACCCAATCCACGGCCGATACGCGGATGCCCATCGGCTTGTCCTTCGGCCACACTGCGCGGCAGGCGGCGAAGACTTCGAGCGGGAACCGCCTCCGGTTTTCTGCCGAGCCGCCATAGGCGTCGCTGCGCTGGTTGGCGAGCGGCGAGATGAATTCGCTCAGGAGATAACCGTGTCCGCCGTGGATTTCGACGAGATCGTAGCCGATGCGATCGGCGCGCTGCACGGCACTGACGAATTCGTCGGTGACCTGCTTCATGTCGGCCTTCGTCATCTCCAGCGGGATATGCCAGCCTTCGCCGAACGGGATCGGGGAGGGGCCGAGTGTCTCCCAGGCGCCTTCCTCCGGCTTGAGCGGCTTGCCGCCCTGACCGGGCGGCAGGGTCGAGCCCTTGCGCCCGGCGTGGCCGATCTGGATGCCCTGCTTGGCGACGCCGACCGATTTGCAGAAATCGATCACACGCTTCAGCGCCTTCTCGTTGTCGTCGGAATACAGGCCGGCGCATTTGTGCGAAATGCGGCCGACCCGGCTGACCATGGTCATCTCGGTCATGACCAGCCCCGCTGCACCAAGGGAAAAGCTCCCGAGATGCTGCAGGTGCCAGTCGGTGGCCGAGCCGTCGTCCGATGCGTATTGGCACATCGGCGACACGACGATGCGATTGGCGAGCGTCAGGCCCCGCATCGTGAAGGGCGAAAACAACACGGATGACATCGTCGGAATTCCCCCCAGGTCCGTTTTTTAAGGCGCTTCGGTTTTTTTCAGCGCTTGTGACCGCTTATGTCGCCGTGCCGCCCACCAGCCAGTTCTTGCCGCGGGCATAGAGTGCGTCAAGTTCGGGGCCTTCGAGACCCGGCATGTCGCGCTTCACCGTGTAGCCGATCTTGTGCTGGATGTAGGCGAGGTGCCGGTAGCCCTCCGGATAGAGTTTCAGGATATCCTGATCCAGCTTCAGCGTCGCAGCCGGATCGACCGGATCGCAGCGGTCCTTCTCGTAGATCGGCTGGCGCAGCACGAGGCCCCACCGGCTGAAGCGCTTTTCGTAGAAGTCGTAGAAGCGGCCGGTGCAGACCACGTCGCAGAGGACGCCGTCGACCGGCCCGCGCTGCGAGATCGTCATCTTGGTCTGGGCGATCGCCCGGTTGGCGCTGATCTCGATGTTGGTCCCGCCGAGGAAATGCAGGATGCGGACACCCTTCTGATAGCCTTCCTCGCTCACCTTGATGAATTCGTCCACGGTGCCCTGGAACCAGGTGGCATTCATCATCCCGTCGTCATGCCACACCTTGCGGAACTCATCCCACAACCGTGCGTCGCGCAAAACGGCCCAGTCCTCAATCAGGTTACGGATGGCGAGGCTGTCTTCGGTTTCGGGAGTCATGTTGCGTTGGGTTCCTTCTACGGTGCATAAGCCTCCCGACCTTCTAAAGGCTGGGACAGACATGGCAAGACTGGCAGGGCGGACCGCGATCGTCACGGGCGGCGCGAAAGGGATCGGGCGGCATTATTCGGAGGCGCTGGCGGCCGAGGGCGCGGGCGTGGTGATCGCCGATATTTCAGGGGGTGAAGAAGCCGCGAGCGAAATCGCCGCGAAATTCGGCGCCAACGCGACCATGAGCGTCACCTGCGATGTCAGCCGGGAGGACCAGGTTAAGGCGCTGATGGACCGGACCGTCGAGCGGTACGGCAAGATCGACATCCTGGTGAACAACGCCGCCCTGTTCGCGCCGCTGCATCACACCAAGGTCCAGGACATCGATGTGGACCTCTGGGACAAGGTGTTCGCGGTCAATGTTCGCGGCTCGTTCCTGGCAGTGAAGCACGCCGCCCCGCATATGATCGCCAAGAAATACGGCAAGATCGTCAATATCGGCTCAGGCACCGTCTACAAGGGGCTGCCGGGCATGCTGCATTACACCGCCTCCAAGGGGGCGATTGCGACCTTTACCCGCACTTTGTCGCGCGAACTCGGCGAGCACGGAATCTGCGTCAACACGCTGGCGCCGGGCCTGGTGATGAGCGAGACGCTGGTCGCCAGCGGGACCCACGACGATGCGCTGAAGGCCCGGGTGGTCGGCAGCCGCGCCTTCAAGCGCGACCAGTTCCCGCAGGATCTCCTTGGCGCGCTGGTCTTCCTGTGCGCGGCCGAAAGCGATTTCGTGACCGGCCAGACCATCGCCGTCGATGGCGGCTCGGTGAATACCTGAGCGCCATCCGCGCCTTGACGCAGGTCAACGATCCGCGCGGCGAGAGAGCCTCCGAATGGCAGATATGACGCGGCCGCCAACCCCTAGGATCAGGGCCGATTTGCGACTATTGTTGAAGCAACCATCCAGAAGTCTGTCAGGAGGAAGGTATGGCGACCGCCGTTGAGGTCAGCGACAAAAAAGCCAAGGTTTACGAGGGCAGCAAGGATCCCAAGCGCGCCGCCTTCTACGAGAAGATTTCCCAGCGCGACATGGCGCCGCTCTGGGAAGTGCTGAAGGACCTGGTCGCCAAGAGCCCGAAATCGATCGCCGCGCCCGCCATCTGGCACTTTGACGAGGTGAAGCCGATGGTCGAGGAGGCCGGCGGCCTGCTCACCGCGGAGGAAGCCGAGCGCCGCGTGCTGGTGCTGGAAAATCCGGCGCTGCGCGGCCAGTCGCGCATCACGCCCTCGCTCTACGCTGGCCTGCAGCTGATCCTGCCGGGCGAGATCGCGGGTGCGCACCGTCACACCGCAGGCGCCATTCGCCTGATCCTGGACGGCGACGGCGCCTATACCCAGGTCGACGGCGAGAAGACGCTGATGAAATACGGCGACTTCGTCCTGACCCCGAGCTGGACCGCGCACGACCATGGCAACGAGTCGCAGAAGCCGATGATCTGGCTGGACGTGCTCGATGTGCCGACCATCAATTTCTTCGAGACCGCCTTCGCCGAGCATCTCGATTCGGCGGTGCAGAACACCAAGTACACCGACAACGACTCGCTGTGGCGTTATGGCTCGGGTGTGCTGCCGGATGGCACCAACACCAAGAAGGAATCGCCGATCATCAATTATGCCTATGAGCGGGTGCGTCCGATCCTCGACCGGATGGCGAAGACCGACGACATCAACCCGTATCATGGCTTCCGGCTTCGCTACGCCAATCCGTTCAATGGCGGCTGGTCGACCCCGACGATGGGGGCGCATCTGTCGCTCCTGCCGAAGGGCTTCAAGGGCCAGCCCTACCGCTCGACCGACGGCACCATCTTCGCCTGTCTCGAGGGCAAGGGTCAGACCACGATCGATGGCGAAGTGTTCGAATGGGGCCCGCGCGACGTGTTCGTGATCCCCTCCTGGAAGCAGTATTCGCACAAGGCCGACGATCAGAGCGTCTTGTTCTCGATCTCCGACCGGCCGATGCAGGAATCGCTTGGCATCTGGCGCGAAGTGAACTGATCCGCGCTCTTGCGCAAAACGAAAAAGCCCCCGCGCGAGCGGGGGCTTTTTTGTTGCGATGAGGCGCGTGGCTACGGCTCGACCGAGAACCCGTCGCCTTCCAGCGTGATGCGGCCCTGCGCGGCATGCGCGGCCCATTTCGAGGTCGCGGCCACGCCGCCGAACGAGAAGAAATGCACCGCGGCGTTTCCAAGGGCCCCGCTGGCATTCTCGCTCGCAAGCGCCCGCACGATGGCGTCCGGCGCGCTGACGCCGAACAGGTTCTTGACCAGCCCGGCATGCTTGGTGATGCCGCCGATCGAGGCCTTCACGCCGCAGCGCTGGGCGTATTTCAGGAGCGTCGTGAGATTGGTCGGCCCGGCAAGGCCGATGCGGACCGGCGTTTCGATGCCGAGGTCGCGGATCTTCATGACCCAGCGCGTAATGCCCGAAGCATCGAAGCCGAACTGGGTTACGATATCGACCGCAAGTCCGCTCTGTTCCGCCGCTTCCACCTTTGCGAGGAGCGCGCGTTGCATCACGTCGCCCGACACCACCGGATGTCCGTCCGGATGACCGGCGATGCTGACATGCGTGATGCCGTGCTGCTGCAGGATTCCGCTCTCGATGATTTCCAGCGAACTGGTGAACGGGCCGGCCGCGTCGGGGCGGTCTCCGGAAATGACCAGCACGTGCCGTACGCCCGCCTCGGCGGACAGCCGGCCGATCAGTCCCGACAGTTCGTCGCGGCTCGCATAATTGCGCACGGCGATATGCGGGACCGGTTCGAGCCCGCATTGCCGCGTCATCGCCGATTGCTCGACCAGTTCCGCGGACGGCCGGGTCGGGATCGCGCTGACATAGACCCGAATCCCGGCGCCCGCGAAGTCGCGGATCGCCTGCAGATCGGCGAGTTTCGGACGCGTCACCTCAAGGGAAAAATCCCTCAGGAAGGTGCAGACGTCGTCGACGGTGTCGGACTCGAAGCGCGGTGGCGGCTTTCGGAGCGGAAGGGCCATTGACTATTCTCTTCTTCGTGAAATGACGTAGGACTCGTCGTTGAACCAGAGGCCGTTGTGCTTGCGCAGCACCTCGCGGGTGGCGTCGAGATAGCGGCTGTCCTTCACCGCCTCGTTGAGCCGTTCGTCTTCCACCTGCGAGACATAGATCGCGGCGTTCCAGGCCGCGAGCACGGTGGACGTGCCGATCGAGCCGGTCACTTCGCTCGGCAGCGTGTGCATGTCGTAGCGGAAGATGGCGCGGTTATCGGCGTAGGTGTTGAAGTTCAGGTCGCGCGCGGCCGGGCCGAGCGCCTTCTTCACCTCGCGCAGGATGGCGTGGCGATCGGTCTGGAACGGATTGTCGCCGGGCCAGACGCTCTGCACGATCTCGGAGGCGGGATCGCTGCCATAGGAATGGATCGCGATCAGGCGTCCGCCCGGACCGAGCGCGCGGGCCAGCGGCGCGATGACCTTCTGCGCCTTGAATTCGGCCGAAGCGCGGGCGCGATAGGGCTGCGAGGCGATCACGAGATCGAAGTCGGCATTCGCAGCGCCGCGCCGCGGGATGATCGGGTCGAGCAGGAATTTGTGGTCCTGCCGGTAGATGACGAGCACGACCGGACGCTCATAGACCGGGTTGCCGGTCTTCGGGCTGACGCCGGCCTTCCAGTTCTCGGAGAGGAAGTCCTGCAGCCCGGTGATCTGTTCCTCGAATTCGTGCGAGGTGTTGCCGGTCAGCGCGACTTCATTCCAGACGAGGCTGTTCGCAGCCGCGGTGGATTTCACCGTTAGCCACGGAGCCTCCGAGTAATACATGTTGGTGAGCACGAGCACGGTGGACGGATGCTCGAACAGCCGGTCCGGCATCTTTTCGAGCGTCAGCCGGATGTCCTCAAGGCTGATCTCCTTGCCCGAAATATAGAACGGCATGTTCGGATAGCGATGATGCATCGCCCGCATCACGCGCGTCAGCACCGTGCCATCGCCGAGGCCGGCGTCGAACAGGCGCACGGCCGGCGGCCGCGGATGGATGTTGCCGAGCTCCTGCGAGACCTTGTTGGCGACCACCCACTTTTCGCTGCAGGTATTCACGAACAGAAGATATTTCTGCCGGTTGTCGAAGAACCGGAATTCGCGGTTGCCGTCGTCGTTGGCATTGGCCGGCACCGGGCTCGCGGGCACGGGATCGATCGTCGCCGGACGGGCACCACGCTCTATGATCATGGGACGCGCGCTCTCTCTTCCATTGTGAATGGTCATGAAGGTTCGGATGCGATCGAGCGTCTCGGTGGTAATGCGCCCACCATTGCGCAGCCGGCTGGTCAGCTTGCCGTCGTTGACGGCGCGCCTGCCGAAGGTGGATTCCGCCAGTCCGGCCTGGCGGCAATAGTCGGAGATTTCCTGCAACAGCTCATGTGCGTTCATCGCACCACCCTCGCTCGTGTTCCTCGAAAGCTTTGTTCGTTTTGTAGGATCGAACCTCTCTGTATACAGGTGGTCAACCACAAAAAGTCCCACTGCAGATGTGGGGATCGAGGTGGGCAATTGCCCAATAAGGCTAATGAGCTGATTTTGTTGAATTTAATGCGAAATCGGGCGGCGAGATGGGATCCGAATTTGGGAGGAAAATTTGCCCACACTTTGCTGGCGCTCCGAGCCGCAACTGCAGTTTCGACGAGATTGTGCACAGCGGAAGGCGAGGCCGGGTCAATCCGGCGGTCCGAACTCCAGCGCGGCGCCCGCGGGCGGCGTGGCCTCGATCGCCGGGCCGCCGACACGCGAGCCGTGGACTTGCAATGTGCGGAGCCCCCTCGGCGGGACGGGATCGCGAACTGGTTCCAGCCGCCGATCGCGCAGAAAAATGCGATTACGCTGGATCGATCCGAGCAATAATTACGACGGGTTCGAAACTTGCGCTCCGAAATTTCAGCGCGCTCGATCGGCTGGAGCCCAAAGTACCATCTGCTTTCACGGATCGAAGATGGAGCGGTGGGCAATGCTTTCGGAGACGCTCCAACGGCGCTAGTTTCGCCTCATGTGGAGACGCAAGAAACGCGATGAAAAGTCGGATCAGCCGGTATCGCCTCTGAAGGAGGCGCTGCGGCAGGTCCGGATCGAAACCGCCGAACGCTCGGGCATCGTGCTGGAAATGCGCGATGCCGAGGCGGCGCGACTCGAGATATTGAACGAGGCGCTGGACAGCGTCTTCGCGGAAATCCCTGCGGAGATCGACATCTTCGATCGCGGTGTGAGCCGCGGCGATGTGCCGAGGCTGTGGATCGACGTCACCGCTTATGTGCTGATGGGCCGCGACAAGCGGGTTTATCGCTTCGTGCAGGACACCCGCTATGGCCGCAAGGTGTTGTCGGAATCGCCGGACGTCGGCACGACCGCAAAGGCGATCACCCGTTACATCGCGGCGCGTCTGATCGATCGCGAGCGTGCGCTTGCCCAGGACGGCGCGCTGCGCGAGGTGCCGCGGCAGAGCGCGTGGCGCGCGATTGCCGCATTCGTGCTGGGATTGATCGTCGGCGCTGCCGGGCTTGCACTCGTGGCGCTGTGGCTCGGCTGACGCATCCCGGCAAGCCTTACGCCACCGCCAGTTCGCGCGCGCCAAGATCGACGATCGCGTCGGTATCGCGCCTGAACCCGCGCGATGTCATCTCGCAACGCCAGCCGTTGCCCGATCTCGCAATCGAATAAAGATTGTAGCCGGCAAGGTCGCCTTCGCCGCCGATCGCCGAAGCCGACGGAACGCCGACTGAGGGGATTTTTCCGCCGGGGCCGTCCAGCATCACCAGCGAATGGATGTGGTCGTGCCCATGCAGCACCAGTTCGGCCCCATGCCTGCGCAGCACCGCGCGAAACTTGTCGGCGTCCATCAGGCGCTTGAAGCGATGCGTCGGTTTGGTCACCGGCGGATGATGGATCAGCACCACGCGGAACAGCCCTTCGGATGCGAGCTTGTCGAGCAGGTCCGGGAGCGCATGCAGCTGTTGAACGCCGAGCTTGCCGGTCGCCATGAAGGGCGCCGTGGTGATCGCGCTCGACAATCCGATGAGGGCAATATCGCCACGACGCCGGACGAACGGAAACTGGTCGGCGCCGGTGGTGTCGCCCTTCATGAAGTCGCCCCAATGCGAATGCCATTCGCGGGCGGCCTTGCGCACATAGGCGTCGTGATTTCCGGGAACGAAGGTCACGTCGTCGGCCGGGCCCACAGTGTCGAGCCACACCCGCGAGGGCGCGAACTCTCCCGGCAATGCGATGTTCAGAATGTCGCCGGTCACCGCGATGTGATCGGGATGATGCGCCTTGATATCGGCGACCACCCGCGACAGCACTTCGGTGCGGTGGAACGTCTTCCGCCGACGGTGCCAGTTCATGTAGCCGATGGCGCGCTTGCCCGCGAGTTCGCGGATGCGGGCCGAGGGCATGGGGCCGAGATGCGGATCGGACAGGTGCGCAAGAACGAACATGGCGTGAGGGTGATGGCTTTCCGGCTTCAAGTCGATTCAGACTATAGTGAGTCGGAGAAGCAATTCGATGACGCAGCGGAAGGACCCGTCGCCGGGGCGGCGCCGATCCGGCTGCCGGGCCAGGGCCATCGGGTCACATGATTCGCCGTGCCATGCACCTCTATTGGCGGATGTCGCGCGGGATGACCCTCGGCGTACGCGGGATGGCGATTGATGCGCAGGGCCGGATTTTCCTGATCAGGCATTCCTATGTGCCGGGTTGGCATCTGCCGGGCGGCGGTGTGGAACCGCACGAGACGCTGCGCGAGGCGCTGGCGCGCGAGATGCTGGAGGAGGGCAATATCGCGCTGCTGCAGCCGCCGCGGCTGTTCGGCATGTACCACAATCGGTCGGTCTCGGGCCGCGACCATGTGGCGCTGTTCGTGACCGAGGCTTTCAGTCAAAGCGCGCCGCCGCAGCCGAATGCGGAGATCGTCGCGCATGGCTTCTTCGCGCGTGACGCCCTTCCACTCGAGACGACACCGGGGACGCGGGCCCGGATTGCCGAGGTGCTGGATGGCGTTGCACCCAGCGAGCAATGGTCATGACATGCGAAGGGGCCTCGCGATGCGAGACCCCTTCGTTGAAACGCTCAGTCCTCAATCCATGACTGGGTCACAGATTCGGCTTAGTACTTGTACTCGGGCATCTGCCTGAGCTGATCCTTGTTGGCGTTCACCATCGCGCGTCCGGGAGTTGGCGTGGTGCCGGACCCGGAGCCCGTCGTCGATGCATTCTCGTTCGAGAACGTCAGACGCTCCATCGGGATCATCACGTCGCGCTCGCCGATGCCGAGGAAGCCGCCGACACCGATCACGGCGCCGACGATCTGGCCATTCGAGGAGATGATCAGTTCGTCGATCTCGCCGATCTTCTCATTCTGCGGATTGTAGACGTCGACGCCAATCAGCTTCGATGCGCGCCACTGTCCGGCTGTCGGTTTCGTTTGAGTGACGGCCGCCGGCGCACCGCCAGATTGCGGCGTGGTCGTGGTCTGCGCAAGCGCCGGCGTCGCCAGAAGCGTGGCGGCCATGAGGATGACGGGGGTCTTCATGTATTCCTCCTTCGGTAAGGACAGGAGGCAAAGTCCGCGTGCGCGCCAATGTTCCGTTTGCGCGGCAGTATTTTCGCCGCACGCGAGTTCCCGCGCGCCGTCAACCGAACCGGCCGCGGTCATGCGGTCGCATGAATGTCAGTGCAGGTCCTACCGGCACAATTCCTGTCGGATTGATGGTCTTGTGGCTTCCATAATAATGCCGCTTGTACTGATCGATATCCACGGTGTCGGCGACGCCGGGCCATTGGTAAAGCTCGCGCGTGTAATTCGACAGGTTCGGATAATCGTCGATCCGTCGCAGATTGCATTTGAAATGCCCGACATAGACCGCGTCGAAGCGGATCAGTGTCGGAAACAGCCGCCAGTCCGCTTCGGTGAGGGATTTGCCGCACAGATAGCGCTGCGTCGAGAGGCGGCCCTCCAGATAGTTCAGCGTTTCGAACAGCTGCGTGAAGGCTTCTTCGTAGGCTTCCTGCGTGGTCGCGAACCCGCAGCGGTAGACGCCGTTATTCACCGTCTCGTAAACGCGTTGGTTGATCGCGTCGATCTCTGGCCGCAGCGCGTGCGGGTAGAAATCGGTCGTGTCGCCCGTCAGTTCGTTGAAGGCGGTGTTGAACATCCGGATGATCTCGGACGACTCGTTGTTGACGATGGTGCCGCGCGACTTGTCCCACAGCACCGGCACCGTCACGCGGCCGGAATATTTCGGATTGGTCTTCAGATAGATTTCGCCGAGCGTCGCAACGCCGTGCAGATGATCGCCGCTCGATCCCTCGTCGCGATTGAAGGTCCAGCCGCGATCGAACATCATCGGCGAGACGATCGAGACCGAGATCACATCTTCGAGTTTTTTCAGCTTGCGGAAGATCAGCGTGCGGTGCGCCCAGGGGCACGCGAGCGAGACGTAGAGATGGTAGCGGCCGGGTTCGGCGGCAAATCCGCCTTCACCGGTCGGTCCCGGCGCGCCGTCCGGCGTGATCCAGTTGTGGAAGTGGGTGGCCTCGCGCTGGAACCGGCCCTTGGACTTCCCGGTGTCATGCCAGGTGTCGTGCCAGACGCCGTCGACGAACAAACCCATGCCTCGCTCCCCTTGTTCTGTCGCGTGGATATGGCGGCCGGACGGGGCGCCGCCAAGCGGTAAATTGGCAGGGCTGCGATGGATTTCGGCGGCCGCAGGTGCTAATCGCCTTCGGCCCGCAAGCCCGACCCAGCACATGACCGACCTGTCCATCACCATCCTGCCCGAAACCGGCGACGACGCACTCGCGATCGAACGGCTGCACGAGCGCACCTTTGGCCCCGGCCGGTTTGCCCGTACCGCCTACCGCATCCGCGAAGGGATCGCGCACGATCCGGCGCTGTCCTTCACCGCGCGGGTCGGGACCCTGCTGGTCGGCTCGCTGCGGCTCTCCCCCGTGCGGATCGGCGATACGCCCGCGCTTCTTCTTGGGCCACTCACCATCGAGCCGCCGTTCCGCGATCGTGGCATCGGAATGGCGTTGATGCAGCGGGCGCTGACGGACGCCAGGACGCGCGGCCATCGCCTGGTGATCCTGGTCGGCGACGAGCCTTATTACGCGCGGGTCGGCTTCAAGCGGATCCAGCGCGGGCGGGTGCAGATGCCCGGACCGGTCGACCCGGCCCGGCTGCTGGTGGCCGAACTGGTCGAGGGCGCTTTCGAGGGCGTCCGCGGGGCGGTCCGCCCGGACTGGCCGGACGCGGCGTAACCCTACCGCCTTCGCCCGCCCTCGCGCGCCGTTTCATCGGCCCTCGCGTGCCATCGAGGGCCGATTTATCGGCCCTCGCGTGCCCAGGTCGCGGCCAGCGATCCGATCAGCAGCAGCAGCCCGAGCAGCCCGGCGAACACCGGCAGGACGCCGATGCCGCGCAGCACGCTGGCATCGCGCAGTTTCAGGCCCATCCAGTCGTCGCCGGCGAAGGTTTCGCTCGACCGTACGCCGACAATGCGCGGCACCGTCACGCTGCCGGCGTCATCGACGCGGCGCGCATCGCCGCCGGTCGCGCGCGCGAGCGGCCGCAGCACGTCGGTGGTCGATGTGACCTCGGCGAATTCGCGCGGGTTGACCGGGCCGACGTTGACCAGCGTGGTCAGCTTGCCATCGCTTGCGCGCCACAGTCCGAGTTCGTTCGCTGGCGTTGCGCCGCGCCACAGGCCGGGCTCGATCTGCTGCAGGGTGACGCTGCGGGTTTCGCCGGACGGCGTCGTTACGATAACAGGGGCTACGGTCTCGGCCATGGTCTGACGCTCGATCGACAAATCGCGTCCGCGCGCGTCGACGCGCAGGGCTTCTTCCTCGAGTTCGGGCTGCTTCATCAGCCAGTGCGACAGCCGGCGCAGCAGATCGAGATGCGGTCCACCGCCTTCGAAGCCGCGCGCCCACAGCCAGATGTGATCGGACAGCAGCAGCGCGACGCGGCCTTCGCCTTCGCGCGAGAGCACGAGCAGAGGCTTGCCATCGGGGCCTTCCATGACCGACGAGCCCTGACCGACCTTGGCATCGACGAGGCGGAACCAGCGGCTCCAGTGCGGCGGTTCGCTGGCGCCGCCGTCCAGAGCGCGCGTCACCGGGTGACGCTTTCCGATCTCGCTCAGCCGCGCGTGATACGGCGTCTCGATCATCTTGCCGCTCGGCTCGGCCGGCAGCACGACGTCGAGCGGCGTGCGCCACAGCGAGGTCGGGCTTGCATAATCGGGGCCGGCCGCGATCAGCACCGCGCCGCCTTCGCGCACATAGCGGGCGATATTGTCGAAATAGACGATCGGCAGCACACCCTGGCGCGCATAGCGATCGAAGATGATCAGATGAAATTCGCCGATCTTCTGCTGGAACAGCTCGCGGGTCGGGAAGGCGATGAGAGACAATTCGTTGATCGGCGTGCCGTCCTGCTTCTCCGGCGGACGCAGGATGGTGAAATGGACGAGGTCGACCGCCGCGTCCGACTTCAGCAGGTTGCGCCAGGTCCGCTCGCCGGCATGTGGCTCGCCGGAGACGAGGAGAACGCGCAGCTTGTCGCGCACGCCGTCGATCGAAACCACGGCGCGATTGTTGACCGGCGTCAGTTCGTTCTCGAGCGGAGCCGCTTCGATCTCAACGATGTTAGGCCCGGCATGCGGAATCTGGATCTGCACCCGGACCGGGGTGTTGGTGTTGACGGTGCGGGTCTCGACCTGCTCGCCATCGCGCCGGATCGTGACGCGCGCCGCCGACGGGCCGACGCCCTGGTCCTGCACCCGGAACACGATGGTTTGTGACTGACCGACGATGCCGAAACGCGGCGCCGTGATGAGCACCACCCGCCGGTCGCGTTCGTTGGCCTCGCCGGTGACGAGCGCATGAAGCGGCGCGTTGAAGCCGAGCTGCGCCGCGTCCGGGGGCACGTCATGCACGCGCCCATCGG
>JAEWHY010000379.1 GCA_023387555.1 Pseudomonadota bacterium | reverse complement strand
CCATGATCTCGCGGTACTTGGCGATGGCGTTCTCGCCTTCCAGCACCTGGACCACCACCGGCGCCGAGGTCATGAACTCGACCAGTTCGCCGAAGAACGGCCGCTCGCGGTGCACGCCGTAGAAGGTTTCGGCCTCGGACCGGGACATCCGGATGCGCTTCTGCGCGACGATGCGCAGGCCGGCCTTCTCGATCACCGCATTGATGGCACCGGTCAGGTTCCGCTCGGTGGCATCCGGCTTGAGAATCGAAAAGGTGCGCTCGATCGCCATGGGGTGACGTCCTCTGAATCTGCAGGGAAAGGAAAAGCCCGAAATGGGCGCGAGCGGCTTATAGCCATGCGCCTGTGCCCCGGCAAGGCGCCGCCGCCTCCTCCGGCAGCACCCCTGCAATCCGACGCCCTCGGCTCAGTCGGTCGTCCGGCGCGATCCGGATCGAACCTTTTTTCGAGGCGCCGCGACAGACGGACAGGATGTGAGCACCACATCCGTCACAGGAGAGAACCCATGTTCCGCAAGACCATCCTTGGCCTGGCTGCCGGTGCTGCGCTCGTGACGGCCGCGCTCGCGCCGAGCGCTGCTTCGGCCGGCTATTACGGCGGTTATGGCTATTACGGCTACAAGCCGTACTACAAGCCCTACTACGGCTACCGCCATTACAAGCCGTACTACGGCTACCGGTCTTACTACCGTTACTACTAGGCACGTTGCGCCCATGGCGCCGTGCTGAACCCGGCCTCGCAGCGAGGCCGGGTTTTTCGTTGTCCTGCGCGATCGCGTCCGCCCGGCAACGCACAAGACGCAATGCGTCACACGCGCATGACGACGCGCAGTACATCAGCGCACATGGCATCGCCGCTCGGCACAACATGTCGCAGGTTTTATTGCCCAAGTTTAATCGGCCATAGCGAACGCTTTCCGTCGGCCACGCGACAGACGTGCATGGGATGCGCTTCACGCATCCACGCCACAGGGAGAACGGAAATGCTTCGCATCACTGCCATCGCGCTCGCCGCTGTCGCCACCATCGGCATCGCATCGCTCGCAACACCTTCGACCGCCGAAGCGCACGGCTGGAAGGGTCACCATCATCGCCACTGGCACGGCCATCACGTCCACGTCCGCCCGATCTATCACGGCTGCTGGCGTCGGATCTGGGTCGGCGGCCACTACGGCTACTGGAAGCGCGTCAACGTCTGCTACTGATCGCGCAAACATCAGTACGGACGACATGCCGGGAGGCAGAGAGCCCCGGAGCCCGCAAAGGGACCGGGGCCTCTTTTTGTTTCGCTTCCGTGTCGCACGCGCTGGTCAGACCAGCGCGATCAGGCGCACCGGCCCGCCCGTCGCGTCCTTCACTTTGGCGGCGCCGACCACAAGTGTCGCGCCCGCGGGCGGCACCTGATCGAGGTTCGCGACATTCTCCAGGCCCCAGCGGCCGGACGGCAGCCACAGGTAATGCGTCCTGAAATCCTTCGACGGACCGTGATCGAGCGACAAGGTATCGACCGCGAGACCTGCGACCTTGCGTTCGCTCAGCAGCCATTGCGCGGCATCGGGCGACACGCCGGGAAAATGAAAGCTGCCGGCGGCATCCTTGCCGGCAAATTTCGTTTCGTCGGCTGCGTAGCGCGCCCAACCCGAATGCATCGCGACGCAAGCATTGTCGGGGATGCGGCCATGCGTCTTCTCGTAGGCTTCGAGATCGCCGCGCGTCATCTGATAGTCGGCGTTGCCCGCGGCCTGCGCCGACACATCGACAATCGCGAGCGGCACGACGAAGGATGCGACATCGATCCGGTCGGCGGTGGCGCCAACCTCTGAAAAATGGATCGGCGCATCGAGATGCGTGCCGGCATGCTCGATGATCCGCCACCAATACAGATTGAATCCATCCCTCCTGAAATCGAACTGCTTCTGCATCTCGATGCCCGGCACGCCGAAGAAGGTCGGAAAATCCGGCGACATCGTGTGGGTGAGATCGATCGCGCGGCTGAAGCTGCGCTCCTGCGCCAGCACCGGCGCAGGCGCAACTGCGGTGGCCACGAATGCGGTCGCCGCAGCGCCCGTGAAAAAGCCGCGCCGGCTCAGCGCGGCACGCACCGCTTGTTCGCATCCCGGGACACACATCGTGCAACTCCTGTGCAAGACGCCGCGACTGTCGCCATGAAGAATTGCGCCGATCCGCGCCGCTGACAATCCACAAGGCGATCGCGTGGGTTCAATTGTTGCAACGCCCGCGGGCGATGCGGCGAGCAGCCGGGCAGAACCGCCCCACTGAGGTCCGATCGGAATCGCACCAGAATCTGCTAACGATGCACGCTCCGCCGAATGTTCGGCGCCAAGGTTGACGGAACGCATCATCAAATCGCGGCGTTTCCCGACATGATCGTAATCCCGCCATCGATGCCGTGATCGTCATCCCCCCAGCCACCGGACCCGTCATGAAGAAGATCAGAACATCACTGCCCAGCGCCTGGATCGCGGGCTGCCTTGCCGGCGCCATGACCTTTGCGTCGGTTGCAGATGCCTGCACCCGCTTTGTTTATCTTGGCGCCAACAATCTGAACATGACGGCCCGGTCCATGGACTGGAAGGTGGAGATTGGCACCAATCTCTGGATTCTGCCGCGCGGCATGGAGCGCAGCGGCGGGCCGGGCCCGAATGCGGTGAAATGGACGGCGAAATACGGCAGTGTCATCGCGACCGCCTATGACATCGCCACGACCGACGGAATGAACGAGGCAGGCCTCGTCGCCAACGTGCTGTGGCTGGCCGAGTCGCAATATCCGAAATACGACGGCAAAACTCCGGGGCTCGCGATCGCAGCCTGGGCGCAATATGTGCTCGACCAGTTCGCGACGGTTGATGCGGCGGTGAAGCATTTGAGGGCCGAGCCCTTCACCCTGGTGACCGACAAGGTGCCGGGGCAGGATCGTCTGGCCACGCTGCATCTGTCGATTTCGGACGCGAGCGGTGACAGCGCCATCATCGAATATATCGACGGCAAGCAGGTCATTCACCACAGCCGCGAATTTCAGGTCATG
The DNA here is from genome assembly GCA_023387555.1 of Pseudomonadota bacterium. Taxonomy (GTDB): domain Bacteria; phylum Pseudomonadota; class Alphaproteobacteria; order Rhizobiales; family Xanthobacteraceae; genus Pseudorhodoplanes. The sequence continues at coordinate 1,142 of JAEWHY010000379.1, read as the reverse complement.
ACCAACTCGCCGACTTTCGAAAAGCAGCTGGCGCTGAACGAATACTGGAAGGAAATCGGCGGCACGGTGATGCTGCCCGGCTCCAACCGGGCGGCGGATCGCTTCGCCCGCGCTGCGTTCTATGTGAACGCCATTCCGAAGTCGGAGGATACGCGCGAGGCGATCGCCAGCGTCTTCAGTGTCATCCGCAATGTCTCGGTGCCTTACGGCATCAGCACGCCGAACCAGCCCAACATTTCGTCCACGCGCTGGCGCACGGTCGCGGACCAGAAGAACCTGACCTATTTCTTCGACTCCGCCATGACCCCGAATGTGTTCTGGGTGGATTTGCGCAAGATCGATTTTTCGAAAGAAACCGGCAAGGTTCGCAAGCTGGATCTCGGGCCCGACCAGCGCAACACCTATTCAGGCGCGGCCAATGACAGCTTCGTCGAGACGAGGCCGTTCAGGTTCCTGGGGACCTGACGACGGGGGAGCCCGAGCGTTTTGCTGCCGGCGCTTTTCCTCTGTTGCCGTGGCGCGACCCGGCACGTGGTTTGACTGTTGGTTATCAGTTGGGATGCTTCGGGGGAGGCTTGCGTGCCGGTCAGACTGAAAACAGCGATCTTAGCGACCACCGCATGCGTGGCGCTCATGATGGCGGACATGCGCTTTTCCGCCGACGCCCATGGCGTGCATCGCCCGCGGATCGGTGCGAGCCACAAGACGCCAAGCGGCGCGCCGGAAAGCTGGGGCACCTATTGCGTCACCGAACTGGCGCCGCTGTTTCGCGAGGCGATCCTGCTCGCGCAGGCCTCTCAACCCACAGCTCCGGCCGCCTCCCCGGCCTCCGCATCGCAGCTTCCATCGCAGTCCTCCGGCGCGTTGAACATCAAGCCGCCGCGTCCCGCATCCCTGCCCGATCCGGCGCCGACCGCATCCCCTATTCCGCTGCTGAAGCCGTTGCCGCCCTCGCTGTCGGCGAAGCCGGCGGAAACCACCGACAAGATCACGGTCTATGTCGCACGCAAGATCGTCACCATGGACCCCGGCTGGCCGACCGCCACCGCGGTCGCGGTCAAGGACGGCCGCATCCTGTCGGTCGGCACGCTCGAGGAACTGCAGCCCTGGCTGAAGCGCTTCCCCTATGAAATCGACAAGCG
>JAEWHY010000361.1 GCA_023387555.1 Pseudomonadota bacterium | reverse complement strand
GCCTGGTCCATGCCGCCAGGCACCACCACGCGCTCGATCGCTGGATCGCGGGGCACGGCAATCGGCGCATTCGCGACCACGAAGACCCGCAGCCCGTGGCGCTCCGCCACGCGATAAATCTCGGCCTTCACCGGGCAGGCGTCGGCGTCGACCAGAATGACGATCGGATCGCCTTCGCCCTGCGGTACCATTGTTGCCGGATCCTCTCGGGCCGTGACGTGCGTCTTGCACCTTATGCGCAGCGGGAGGCGCGGCGGCAACTGTGACACCGCCTCAGCGCACCGCCGTTCTGCCGCGGAGGTTATCTGCGCGCACGACCGGATCGACCCCGCAGACGTGCCCTATTGCCGAAGTTGCGAATTGGCCGAGGCCGCCCGACGGTTGAATTTCGCCATAAACTCGGTGCTTTTCCAGCGCCGACATTGGCAGCCCAAGCCGCGGACTGTTACAATTACAAAGTAGATGTGAGCCGCCGCAGGACCAAGGGCGGGCGTTCGGCGCAAGCCGACCGAAACAGGCTCCAGAGTGAGGAATTGAGGAATAATGCCGGCCAGCAACCAAGATCGCTCGTTTCCGTACAATGCCTGGTACGTCGCCGCGTGGGATTACGAGATCAAGCGCACGCTGATGCCGCGCACCATCTGCGGCAAGAAGGTGGTGATGTATCGCACTGCGGCGGGCCAGGTTGCCGCACTGGAGGATGCATGCTGGCATCGTCTCGTGCCGCTCTCCAAAGGCTGGCTCGAAGGCGACGACGTGGTGTGCGGCTATCACGGTCTGAAGTTCGATCCGAACGGGCGCTGCACCTACATGCCCTCGCAGGAAACCATCAATCCGTCGGCCTGCGTCCGCCGGTTTCCGGTCGTCGAAAAATATCGGTTCGTCTGGATCTGGATGGGCGATCCCGCGCTCGCCGATCCCGCGACCATTCCGGACATGCATTGGGTCGATGATCCGGCCTGGGCCGGGGAAGGCAAGCTGACGCCGCTGGCCTGCAACTATCGCCTGGTCTGCGACAACCTCATGGACCTCACGCACGAGTCCTTCGTGCATCGCACCTCGATCGGCAATTCAGCGGTGGCGGAGGCTCCGTTCGAGGTCACGCATGGCGAGCGGACCGCGCATGTGACGCGCTGGATGATCGACATCGATGCGCCGCCCTTCTGGGCTTTCCAGCTCGGCGCCGCCGGGCCGGTGAAAGTCGATCGCTGGCAATTCATCCACTTCGAAGCCCCGGCTGCGATTGTCCTGGACGTCGGCGTCGCGCCGACCGGCACCGGCGCGCCGCAGGGCGACCGCTCCAAGGGCGTGAACCTGCGAGTCTGCCACTTCATCACGCCGGAGACCGAAAAACGTTGCCACTTCTTCTGGGTGGTGCGGCGGAATTTCAAGCTCACCGACCAGCGGCTCACCACCGAAACGCGGGACCGCAACGCTGCGATCATCGGCGAGGACGAAGCCATGCTGGAAGCGCAGCAGATCGCGATGGAGGAGAATCCGGACGCGGTGTTCTACAATCTGAACATCGACGGCGGCGCGATGTGGGCCCGCCGCATCCAGGAGCGCATGATCCGCGACGAAGCGCCCGCCGCCTTGCGCGCCGCCGAATAGCGAGCGAGGCCATGCGTATCATCGAAACCTGGACCACCGCGCGCGTGCGCCGCGTGCGCAATATCACGCCGACCATCCGTCTGTTCGAACTCGTGCCGGCCGACGGCAGCCCGGCGCAAATTCCGCTGGGCGGCCATCTCAATGTCACGGTGATGGTCGGCGAGCGCGCCGATACGCGCTCCTATTCGCTGATCGGCCCGGCGATGCCCGACGCCTATCGCATCGCGGTGAAGCTGAGCCCGGAGAGCCGCGGCGGCTCGGCCTATATGTGGTCGCTGCAGGAGGGCACGCAGCTCAGCATCTCAAGCCCGCGCAGTCATTTCGACATCGAATTCCGGCGCCCGGAGTACCTCGTGATCGCCGGCGGCATCGGCATCACGCCGCTGGTCGGCATGGCGCATGCTCTGGCACGGAGCGGCTCTCCGGTCCGGATGGCTTATTGCGTGCGCAACCGCGACGAACTGGCCTTTGCTGACGACCTGCGTGGCGTGCTCGGCGATCGTCTGCAAACCTATGTCTCCGCCGAGGGCCAGCGGCTCGATCTTCGCGCGGCGCTGACGGCGCTTGCGCCCGGCGGCCTCGCGGTGGTCTGCGGCCCCCTGCCCCTGCTCGACGAGGTGCGCCGTGTCTGGCGTGCGCTCGGCCGCCCACATCCCGACCTGCGCTTCGAGACCTTCGGATCGAGCGGCACCCTCGCCGCCGAACCGTTCCGGCTGCGCATTGCGACGGGCGGGCAGGAAAGCGACGAACGGAGCATCCAGGAAATCGTCGTGCCAGAGAGCCAGTCGATCCTTGATGCGCTCGAGGCCGCGGGGTTCGGCGTGATTTCGGATTGCCGGCGCGGCGAGTGCGGTGTCTGTGCCATCAACATCGTGGATATCGACGGCACGGTGGACCATCGCGACGTGTTCTTCAGCGAGCATCAGAAGCACGAGAACAAGATGCTCTGCGCCTGCGTCTCGCGCGCGGTCGGCACGCTGACCATCGACCCGTTGCTGCGGCCGGACCCGGCGCGCCCGGAACGCTAAGCGGTCGCCGATCGCGGCAGGCTGGTCGCTCGAGAAGCAAGGCACAGCAAAGCGGCCCGAACCGGAGTGAGGTTACCCATTCGGCGCAGGCCGCCCGCTTCGTTTGGCCGAACGAAGCATTGTCTCAATCTAGCGGTGCCGGCGCGGCGTATATTGAGCCATCGCAAGGTTCGGCGGCTGGCGTCGCAATAGCGCCGCCGGCCTGCAGGCTCTTCACATTCATGATGAACGAGAAAGCCTGGGGCGCAGGGTGCGGGACGGCCGGCATTTGATCCAGATCAATTCCGGTTCCCGCGCCACAGCGCATCTGCTCCGGCATCAATTGCAAAACGTGGAACATATGCCGGAATTCCTTTTGATCTTTCACTCCGATGAACTTCGTCAATCGACCACGGCAATCCTCGACGCGGCAAACGAGGACGAGGCAAAGCGCAGGGCGCGCGCCATTGCAGACCATGACGGCCGCCCGGTGGAATTGTGGCGCGATCAACTGTTGATCGCGCGCTACGCGCCGCGGAATCCCGCCAGCGCCTAAGGACGGCCCTCGCAACGCGGACTTTTGCGCGCCTCCGTTCCCTGTTTGTCCACACGAAGCGGGCTCCGCGCATGCCTGTTCGCCCGATGTTCGGCGCGCATGTGGATAGGTGAATATGTCGATGTCCCAAGGTGCGGGGCTGGGCCTGTACTTGCCGGCAAAGGCCGCAAATTTTCCCACGGCGGGAACCTATCGCTGCGTCGCGCGTTAGCGACGAGCATGGCAACAAAACCCATCCTCCCCGAAGTACAGGCCGAACGCGCCAAAGCCACTGAAGATTACCGCCGCGCCCAGCAAGCCGCGATCGACCGGATCGAGACGCTACGCGCCGCGCGGCTCAAACGCGATGCCGAAACCGCAACGACACCTCCCGAATCCGACGCCGGATGAGCTCCGAAATCGAACGCAAGTTCCTGGTGAAAAACGACGCGTGGCGCGCACATGTCACCGGGACACTTGCGATCCGGCAGGCCTATCTCGCCACCGATGGCAAGGCATCCGTGCGCGTTCGCATTTACGACAACACGCGTGCAGCGCTCACGGTGAAGTCACTTCCGGCGACGCTCCGCCGTCTCGAGCTCGAATTTCCGATATCGGTCCCCGAGGCCGAGACCATGATCGGGTTACGTCAGGGCGCTGTGATCGAAAAGGTCCGTCACCTCGTGCCGTATGACGGCCTGACCATCGACGTCGACGTCTTCTCCGGGGAAAATGCAGGTCTCGTAATCGCCGAGATCGAATTGCGCGACGAGCGCGAGCGCGTCGCATTGCCCGACTGGATTGGCGCCGAGATCACCGGGCAGCCGCAATATTACAACAGCGCACTGGCGCTGCAGCCCTACACCACTTGGACGCGGCAGCAGCCTGCGATGGCATAGAAAAGCGCGTAGCGAGAACGTCGCTACGCGCTGACCGTCACGGAACGCGGGCCTGCCCTCAGGCGGCGGCGCGCGCCTTATTCATTGCCTCCCAGACCCGCGCCGGCGTCGCCGGCATGTCGATGGACGTGACGCCCATCGGCTTCAGCGCATCGAGGATGGCGTTGATGACGGTCGGCGGTGCGCCGATCGTGCCGCTTTCGCCGATGCCCTTGACCCCGAGCGGGTTGGTCTTCGAAGGCACCTCCTCGAGATGCGTTTCGATCTCGGGGAACAGATCGGCACGCGGCATGCCGTAGTCCATGAAGGTCGCGGACAGCATCTGCCCGGATTCCTTGTCGTAGACCGCGTGCTCCATCAGCGCCTGTCCGATGCCCTGCGCGATCCCGCCATGGATCTGGCCGCGCACGATCATCGGATTCAGCACCACCCCGAGATCATCAACCACGAAATAGCGGTCGATAGTCACGACGCCGGTCTCCGGGTCGATCTCGAGTTCGCAGACATGCGAGCCGTTTGGATGGTTCGGCGGATTGGTCGACCAGTTGCCCTGCGCTTCGAGGCCAACGCCCATCTTCTCGGTCAGCGGCCCCATCGGCGCATAGAACGCCTTGGCCACTTCGGTCAGCGGGATCGCCTTGTCGGTGCCGACCACGCGGAACGAACCGTCCTTGAATTCGAGATCGCCTTCGGCAGCTTCCATCAGGGCGGCGGCCATCGGCTTTGCCTTCTCGACGATCGCATCCGCGGCCACCTTCAGCGCATTGCCGCCGACCAGCGAGGAGCGCGCGGCATAGGTGCCGCGTCCGAACGGCACAGATGCGGTGTCGCCCTGGATGTAGCGGATGGTCTCGAACGGCACGCCGAGCCATTCATGCACCAACTGGGCGAACACCGTCGCATGTCCCTGCCCGTGCGAATGCGTGCCGGCGATGATCGAGACCGATCCGCTGGGATCGAAGCGCAGGTCCATGCGGTCGTTAAAGATGCCGCCCTGCTCGATATAAAAGGTCACGGCGCGGCCGCGCAGCTTGCCTTCGCTTTCCGACTTCTTCTTGCGCGCCTCGTAGCCTTTCCAGTCGCTGACGGAGAGGCACTTGTCCATGACGCGATGGAATTCGCCGGAATCGTAAACCCAGAAGGTCGGTGTCGTGTAAGGCAGCTTGCTTTCCGGGATCAGGTTGCGGCGGCGGATTTCGTCCGACGGAATGCCGATCTCGCGCGCCGCCTGCTCGATCATGCGTTCGGTGAAATAGGCGGCCTCAGGACGCCCTGCGCCGCGATAGGGTCCGACCGGCGAAGTGTTGGTGAGCAGGCCCTGCACCATCACATGCAGCGCCTGGATGTCGTAGGCCTCCGGCGAAAAGCGAAGCGCAAAAGCCGCGGGGACGAGGCCCGGACCTACGAAATACGCGCCGACCTGATACAGCGCCTTCATGCGCAGGCCGAGAATCTTGCCGCTCTCGTCGAGCGCCATCTCGCCATACATCACCATCTCGCGGCCATGCCGGTCGGTGAGCAGGCTCTCGGTGCGGGTGGCGACCCACTTCACCGGACGGCCAAGCTTCTTCGAAGCCCACAGCGTCACGCAATCGTCCGGGAACGGGCTGCCCTTCAAACCGAAGCCGCCGCCGACATCCGGCGACACCACGCGGATCTGGCTCTCGGCGCAATGAAAGATATGCGAAAGCTCCATGCGCACGCCGTGCGGATTCTGCGAGCAGGTATAGAGCGTGTATTGATCGTCGGCCTCGCTGTAGTCGCCGATCGCGACGCGCGGCTCCATTGCATTCGGCGCCAGCCGGTTATGCTCGATGCGCGCCTTCACCACATGCTTGGCTTTTGCGAAGGCGGCATCGGTGGCGCCCTGGTCGCCGAACATCAGGCCGAATGCCCAGTTGCCCTTTTCGTTGGCTTCCCAGACCTTCGCGGCGCCCTCTTTCGCCGCCTCTTCGAGATCGGAGACCGCCGGCAATTCCTCGTATTCGACTTCGATCAGATCGGCAGCGTCGCGCGCCTGCATCTGCGTTTCCGCAATCACGAAAGCCACGCGATCGCCGACATAACGCACGCGATCAGAGCAGATAAGCGGCAACCAGGTGCGGAAGCCAGCGGGCGCGCCGACCTCTTCCGGCATCGGATGCGCGGTAAGTGCGCCGAGCTTGTCGGCCTCGACATCGGCGCCGGTCAGGACCAGCAGCACGCCGGGCGCGGCCTCGGCCTTTGATGTATCGATGCGCTTGATCCGTGCGTTCGCATGCGGCGAGCCGACTGCCACGGCATAGGCCTGGTTCGGCAGGTTGATGTCGTCGACGTACCGCCCCTTGCCGGTAAGAAACCGCTGGTCCTCGACCCGCTTGACCGCCTGCCCGATGCCGAATTTGGCCATTCCGTCCCTCGTGGATTAGAGTCTTTGAAAACACGATAGCGCCAATTGCGACGTCTCGACAATGGCTTATTCGCCCCGTCCGGGTCGATAATGGGCAGGGAATGGGCGGCTCGACGCGCGCCCCGGAGCCCACTAGGCTCGGCAAAAATATCCGGGGGAAACACCATGACCGAACCGCTCTCCGCCTTGCTGCCGCGCGAAATGACCGAACTGCGGCTGCGGCCGCTGTTTCTGTTCGAACTCTCGGTTAAGCCCGCCAGTGTGATCGGCAAGGCCCCCGGCGTCGACCGGCGCGTGGGCGAGATCACCGGCGGCCGGTTCGAAGGCGAGCGGTTGCGCGGCAAGATCCTGTCGGGCGGCAGCGACTGGCAGGCGGTGCGCACGGACGGCGCATGGATGCTGGACGTGCGCTGCGTGATGGAGACCGACGACGGCGCGCTGATCGGCATGACCTATCGCGGCATCCGTCATGGGCCGAAGGAGGTGCTCGACCAGATCGCCAAAGGCGAGGTGGTCAATCCTTCGCTCTATTACATGCGCGCGACGCCCTATTTCGAGACCGCCTCCGAGAAATACAATTTCCTCAACATGATGGCATCGATCGCCTACGGTCATCGGCTCGCGAGCGGCCCGGTCTACAGCGTGTTCGAAGTGCTCTAGCGGATGGCGCGCGCATGAACCCGATCCTGCGTCTGATCGAAGACATATTCAGCGACGGCGCCGAGATGACGCTGGATGGTGCACCACGGATGATATTCGTACTCCATGGCGCGGTGTCGATCGCCGGGAAACCGTATACCGACGGCGAGGCTTGGCATGGCGATGACGTCACGACAGTCGTTGCCGGCACTGCCGGTGCCATGTGCTGGCGTTTCGAATTGTCGCCATCGGCCGGCGACGATGCCATGACGGCAAAGGGCGTGACATCGAGGACCAAGCTGGCCGCGCCGCTCGAATATCTGCCGGAGGGCGATCTAATTTTGCGCGGTGACAGTGTCGCCTTTCCGCCGGGCGGCGTCGCCTATCTGCACCGGCACCAGGGCCCGGGCATTCGCTGCCTGATCGAGGGCGGCATCCGGATCGACACGCACGGCCGTTCGACAAGCTATGGGCCGGGCGGCGCATGGTTCGAATCCGGACCCGACCCCGTCTTCGCGCAAGCCGCGGCCGATCGGCCGAGCCGCTTTATCCGCGTGATGATCCTGCCGCGGACGCTGCTTGGAAAAAGTTCGATCCAGTATGTGAACGAAGCGGACCAGGCGAAGCCGAAGTCGCAGTCCTACAAGGTCTATGCCGACTTGCCGATCGCACCGCGCCGGCACGATTGAGCGTTATCCAGAGGGCGGAAAGCGCCCAGAAACAAGCCTCGACAGGCCGGACCGGCACGGCTAAATAGCCCGTCCCGAGCGGCTCCATGGCCGCTAACTATCGGGCCGCGCAGGGGAATTTCTGACCGGTCCACGGCCCATCCATAGATTTTTTTTCTTCCGAATGGCCTCATGACCAGCACCTTGTCCCGGCATCTCTCCAATCTCGAGACGGAAGCCATCGTCATCCTGCGCGAGACCGCGGCGGCCTTCGAGCGCCCGGTGCTGATGTATTCGATCGGCAAGGACTCCAGCGTCCTGCTGCATCTGTGCCGCAAGGCTTTCCATCCGGCCAGGATCCCGTTCACAGCCCTGCATATCGATACCACCTGGAAATTCCGCGACATGATCACCCACCGCGACCGGATGGCCGCGGAGCTCGGCCTGAACCTGGTCGTGCACACCAACCGGAAGGCCATCGAGGATGGCATCCACCCGATTGCCTCCGGCTCGTCGATTTACACCCGCGAGATGAAGACCAAGGCGCTGCGCGACGCACTCGACGCCGGCCGCTTCGATGCCGCAATCGGCGGCGCACGCAGAGACGAAGAACCGAGCCGCTCGAAGGAGCGCATTTTTTCCGTGCGCGGGCCCAACCATTCCTGGGACCCGCGGCGTCAGCGCCCGGAATTGTGGCACCTCTACAATCCGCAGATCGCGTCGGACGAAACCATGCGGGTCTTCCCGCTCTCGAACTGGACCGAACTCGACGTCTGGGAATACATCCTTGCCGAGAACATCCCGGTGGTGCCGCTCTACTTCGCCAAGAAGCGCCCCGTGGTCGAGCGCGGCGGCAGCCTGATCATGATCGATGATGACCGGCTCGAACTCCTGCCCGGCGAACAGCGCAAGGACGTCGTCATCCGCTTTCGTTCGCTCGGCTGCTACCCGCTGTCGGCTGCGGTGCTGTCGGAAGCGGCCAGCGTTGCCGATATCGTTGAGGAACTGCGCACCACAAGGCAGTCCGAGCGCGCGGGCCGTCTGATCGACGCCGACGAGGTTTCGTCGATGGAACGCAAGAAGCGCGAGGGCTATTTCTGATGCACGCGCCCATGACCGAACGCGATCATCTGCGCTTCCTCGCCTGCGGCGCGGTCGACGACGGCAAGTCCACGCTGATCGGCCGCCTGATGGCGGAAACCGGCTCGGTGCCCGACGACCTGATGGCGAACCTCGTGCATCTGTCGAAGAAATTCGGCACCACAGGCGAAGACCTTGATTACGCGCTGCTGCTCGATGGCCTCGAGGCCGAGCGCGAACAAGGCATCACGATTGACGTCGCCTACCGCTATTTCGGTACGCCCAAGCGCGCCTTCATCGTCGCCGACACGCCCGGCCACGAGCAATACACCCGCAACATGGTGACCGGCGCCTCGAACGCCGAATTCGCTCTGCTGCTGGTCGACGCCAAGGCCGGCCTGACTCGGCAGACCTTGCGCCACAGCCGCATCCTGTCGCTGCTCGGCATCCGCCGCGTCCTGCTCGTCGTCAACAAGATGGACCTCGTCGATTGCCGCGAGGCGCCGTTCACTGCCATTCGCGACGAATATCAGGTGTTCGCCGCGCAGCTGGCGTTCGAGCATGTCGAGGCGATCCCGATCATTGCCCGCGACGGTGACAATATCGTACGCCGCAGCGACCGCATGGCCTGGTACAAGGGGCCAACCGTGCTGCAGCATCTCGAAACGGTGCCGATCTCCACGCATCAGCTCGAGCAGCCGGCGCGCTTCCACGTGCAGTCCGTGGTGCGCACAGAATCCGGCGGACGCGGTTATGCCGGCTACATGGCATCGGGCCTCTTGAACCGCGGCGATGCGATCATTGTCGGCCGCTCGCGCCGGCCCGCGACGATCAAGGAAATCTACGTCTATCCCGACACCGTCGACAGCATCGAAACCGGCCAGGCCGCAACCATCGAGCTTGCCGAACAGGTCGACGTATCGCGCGGCGACCTGTTCGCGCCTGCGGACGCGATGCCGGAGGTCGCCGATCAGTTCGCCGCGCATCTCGTGTGGCTGAACGACAATCCGATGCTTCCGGGCCGCACCTATTCGCTGCGGATCGGCACTCATACCGTGGCAGCCACGGTCACCGCGCTGAAATACGGCACCGACATCGAGACCGGCGAACACGCCGCGGTGTCGACGCTCGCCATCAACGACATCGGCTATTGCAATATCGCAACCACCGAACCGATCGCGTTCGATCCCTATGTGAAGAATCGCGAAAGCGGCGCCTTCATCCTGATCGACCGGCAGACCGGCGCGACCGCCGGCGCCGGCATGACCGATTTCGCGCTGTATCGCGCCAGCAATCTGGTCAAGCAGAGCTACGAGATCGACAAGACATTCCGCGCCAAGATGAAGGGCCAGCGCCCGGCGACGATCTGGTTCACCGGCTTGCCGAGCGCCGGCAAATCGACGGTCCTCAATCTGGTGGAGCAGAAGCTCAGCCGCCGCGGAGTCCATACCTATGCGCTGGACGGCGACAACATGCGGCTCGGCCTGAACCGCGATCTCGGCTTCACCGAGGCCGACCGCGTCGAGAACGTACGCCGCGCCGGCGAAGTGGCCCGGCTGATGGTGGATGCGGGGCTCGTGGTGCTGTGCGCCTTCGTGTCGCCGTTCCGCAACGAGCGGCAGTCGGTCCGCGAGCGCCACGATGCGGGCGAATTCATCGAGGTCTTCGTCGATACGCCGCTCGAAATCTGCGAAGCGCGCGATCCGAAAGGATTATATGCGAAGGCCCGCGCCGGCAAGGCGTTCCACGTGACCGGCATCGACTCGCCCTACGAGCCGCCGCTCGATCCCGAAATCCGGCTGCGCACCGACACCGGTTCGCCGGAGGAGATGGCCGAGCAGGTGATCGCACAGCTCATCAAACGCGGCGTTATTGCGCGCTGACGCAAAGCTGATACACCGGGCGCTGATTTCCCCTGCCCTGCACCGGGAATAGCGCCGTGAGCGTCGGACTGATCGCACTGCTCGATGACGTCGCCGCCATCGCCAAGGTGGCGGCCGCGCAACTCGACGATGTCGCGACACAGGCGACGAAAGCGGGCGTAAAGGCCGCCGGTGTCGTCATCGACGACGCGGCGGTAACGCCTCGCTACATGACCGGCTTTTCCGCGGTTCGCGAAATTCCCATCGTACGCAAGATCGCCGTCGGCTCGCTCCGCAACAAGCTGCTGATCCTGCTGCCGGTGGCGCTCGCGCTCAGCTATTTTCTCCCCGGCGCCATCACTCCGCTGCTGATGATGGGGGGCGCCTATCTTTGCTACGAAGGCGCCGAGAAGGTGTTCGAAGCGATCTTTCCACACAAGGCCCACGCCCACGAGGCCGGACTGGGATCCATCGCGATCGACCCGCAAACGCTGGAAGACCGCAAGGTCGCGAGCGCGATCAAAACCGACTTCATCCTGTCGGCCGAGATCATGGCCATCGCCCTGTCCGTCATTCCCGAGAGCAACGTATGGACCCAGGCCGTGGTGCTCGCGATCGTCGCGGTCGCGATCACGGCGCTGGTGTACGGCGCGGTTGCCATCATCGTGAAGGCCGACGACGTCGGCGTCGTGCTCGCCGCAAACCAGAGCCCCTCCGCGCTTGGCGCACTGATCCGCCGGATCGGACGAGGACTTGTCTACGGCATGCCGGGGTTTCTGAAGCTGCTCAGCATCATTGGCACCGCGGCGATGATCTGGGTCGGCGGCGGAATCATCGTGCACGGGCTGGAACATTTCGGTCTCAACGCCATCGGCGCTGCCATCCATCACGCTGCGTCAGCCACCGCGCAGTCAGTGCAGTTGCTGCCGGCCGCAGTCGAATGGGTCGTCGGCGCGGCGGGCGCGGGCGTTGTCGGACTGGCGGTGGGCGCTGTCCTGATCCCGGTCGTCGGCTATGTCATCGCGCCGGCATGGAACGCGCTGAAGTCGCTGCTTCGCCCGCAGCGGACCGCCTGACATCCCCCGCAAGGGACCCGCGCATTGATCATTGCTGCTGGCGGCTCAAGGCCGCGACTCCGCGGTTCGCGAAGTCGACGCGATCGGCCAGAACCCGGATGATGAAGTCATAGAATGCGTTCGCGAGGTCGGGACGCTCCTTCCGCATGCTTTCGAACCGGGCCCGGGTCAGCGTGTACAATGTTGCCGGCCCTTCCGAACGGACGGTTGCCGAGCGCGACGTTCGCCGGAAAAAGCCCATCTCTCCGAGCACGGTATGCGTCATGATGCGGCGAACGCGCAGGTTCTCGCCGGTCTTTCGCGCGAGTTCGATGACAAGACTCCCGGACGCGACAAGGTCGACGGTATCGGCCGGCTCGCCCTCGCGGTAGAGGATCTGTTGCGGCCGCGTGTCTTTCCGCTCCAGATAACCGATCAGATCGGCGGCTTCGACACCGGGACCGAGTTGCTGCTGCAGCCATTGGTCAAAGCTGTGGCCGTCTGCCTCGGTTGCGACATCCGCTATGATCTGCTCCTCCGCCCAGGCCAGCGCGAGGTTGAGATCGGAAAATCCCTGCTGCGGCCCCTTGTTCGCAAGAAATCCGCCACGCCTCAGCGCATTCAGGTTGGCTTTGGAAAGCGCGCAGTGAATGAGGACAATGCCGTGCTGGATGCAGAAATTGTGCAGCTTGGCGAGGCTGACGCCCGCAGACGAATCGGCGCCGGACACCATGCCGAAATCGAGGATGACGTAACTCACGCTGCGCGGAGAAAGCAGCAGAATGTCATCGCGCACCCGCTCGAACACACTCTCCGACGAGCCGAAGAAGACGTAGCCGGACAGCCAATAGATTTGAATGGCGTTTCCCGCTTCGCGCAGATGTTGCGACAGCGCGGAAGACCGGTCCAGTAGCTCGAGAACTGCGCGCGGGTCAGATGCCGCCGAATGACGCCGGTTCGCGCATAGCTCGTCGCAAACAACAGGCAGGCCGCAACAATGCCGGCCAGCACACCGAAAATATAACCGAACTGCACGCAAACGCCCATGATGGCGAGCGCGAGCAGTAGGTCCGACCAGGCCCTCTGCGCACACGAGCGCCACAGCGCGTCGACAATGAAGGTATAGCCGAGAAAGAACACCAGCCCCGCCACGATCGGCAGAGGTATCAGGCTCAACAAGTCGATGTTGCCGAGCGCAACGGCACCAAGGATCAGCGAACAGACAACGCCGCTGATGCGCGTCCCATGCACCTCCTCGAGCAGGCGGCTGATCCCGGGCTGCAGGGTGACGCTAATGCCGCCTGCCGGTGCGGCCGCGAGACTTGCGACACCATGCGTCCATAGCTCGCGATTCAAATCCGCCGACCGCTGCCGCAGAAGCTCGAGACTGGACACCTTGGTAACAAGCGACGTCAGCGTGATCAGCATGACCGCAACAAGCTCGGGCAGAAAACTCACAACGAGCATCGGCTGCAGGTCGCGGGCGGCAATGAAGGGCGACCATGGCGCCAATGAGCCAAGCGAGGCGAAATACCAACCCTGCTCGGCGGTCCCATATCCAAGGACACGAAGCACCAGAGCCCCGCAAATCGCCATGCTCAGAATGGCGACCGGCATGGCGAAGGGCGATTTCGCCCAACGGCGAACGGCAACCAGGATCGCAAGCGCCGCCAATGCGACCAGAAGCCGTGTGGCTTCCATCATGCTCCAGGGGGCCGTCAGGCTTGCGAAATTCGGCGCCCGGCCGGTTGTCATGCGCAACCCGCCGGTGACCAGAAGGAATCCGGTTGCCGCCAGAAAGCCCCCGATGACGAAATACGGCACAAACCGCAAGACCAATCCCCAGCGCAACAAGCCGAGGCACGACAGCAGCACGCCGCTCATCACCGTCGCGATGACGAACAGCACCATGACCACGTTCACCGCAGCCTGAGTAGAACCGCCTGCCGCAAGGGTGGCTGTTCCTGCGCCGGCACTCAACAGGACCATGACGACGCCAGTGGGTGAATCGATCCCGGACGCCATTGGTGGCGAAGATGTCGTCAGGGCGATCAAGGCACCGCCGACGCAACTGCCGATCAGCATTGCCCAGATCGCGGTCGATGTCCCCGCGCTGAGTTCGCCCGGAAACATCAGCGCGCCGAACGAGACGATGTTGGCAATCAGAACAACCGAGCCAAGCGCGCCGGCGACAAACTCTTTTGCGACCTTCACGAACCCGGACCCGACATTCCCACTGGCGCGCGCTTCTTCTGGAGCCGAAAACAACTATAACGAGAATTCCAACTCCTGCCTATATCCGGACGCCGCAAGCGATTTCACACATTGCCAAGCGGCTTTCGGTGCATGGAACGGCACAGATCGAAATGCGGCACAGATAGCAAAATGCCCGGGACCAGCCCGGGCATCTTCATGTCGAAAGCATAGAATTCGCTACGAATTGTATTTCACCACGCAACCGTAAGCGCGGGTGTTGGTCGTCGAGACCGGCTTGCCGGCTTTCAATTCAGACAAGGCGTTGTCGACGAAGTTCCTGGCGTCCTTGAGATCGGCGGTGCGCGCGGTCGGCTTGTCGTCAATCGCACCCGCATAGGCGAGCACGCCGTCCGGCTTGATGATGTACATATGCGGCGTCACCAGCGCGCCGTAAGCCTTCGCCACCTGCTGCTTCGGATCGAGCAGCACCGCGGTCGGCGCAGCCTTTCGATCCGTCGTCAGGCCATTGGCGCGCGCGGCATCGGCAAAGCCCTGCTCGCCCGGCGGCGATGAGATCACCGACAGCCACACGATACCCTGACCGGTCCACTTCTTCTGCAGCGCCTGCATGTTGCCGCTGCCGTAATGCTTGCGGACATAGGGGCACCCGTCATTGGTCCATTCGAGCACCACGGTCTTGCCCTTGAAGTCGCTGAGACTGACGGTCTTGCCGTTGCTGTCGACGGCCGTGAACGCCGGTGCCGGCGCCCCGACTTTCGGCTCAGCCAGCGCTGGCGTAACGAACAGCGC
>JAEWHY010000306.1 GCA_023387555.1 Pseudomonadota bacterium | reverse complement strand
GCGCCAATCAGGTTGATAGCGGTCCCGCAGCAGCGGAGAGACCGAGTGGAGAACGTGCAAATGCCAAACAACGAACAACCGAGCCTGACTCCCGGTCAGGTACAGACCTTCATCGACGACGGGTTCGTCACGGTGGAAGGTGCCTTCAGCCCTGAACTTGCAAAGCGATGCCGTGGCGAGCTGTGGGCGGAAATCGGCTTGTCGCCGGACGAACCGGAAGGCTGGATCGAGCCCGTAATCAGGGTGATGTCCAAGTCGACGCCGCCCTTCGTCGAAGCCGCCAATACGCCGCGTCTGCACAAGGCCTACGACCAGCTCGTTGGCGATGGGCGCTGGATCATGCCACAAGGCCTCGGGACGTTTCCGATCCGATTCCCCTCACCGGAGGCGCCCGGCGACGATGGCTGGCATATCGACGTCAGCTTCGGAGACAGTCCCGATTTCATGGAGTGGCGGGCGAACGTGAAGAGCAGCGGACGGGCGTTGCTGATGCTGTTCCTGCTCTCGGATGTCGGTCTAGATGATGCGCCCACGAGAATCCGGAAAGGATCACATGCCACTATTGCACGGGAATTGCTGCCGTATGGCCAAACGGGGGCGACGCTGAGACAGCTATCGGCGAACGGTTACGCTTCGACAGAAGGTTGCGCGGCTGAACTGGCGACAGGTGCGGCGGGAACCGTCTATCTGTGCCATCCCTTCCTCGTTCATGCCGCGCAGCCTCACCGGGGAACGCGACCACGCTTTATGGCGCAACCTCCGCTTCTCCCAAAGGGTGAATTTGATCCTGGCTTGCCGCCATCCCCGGTACAACTCGCCATCCGTCAAGCGTGCGGGTTGACGTTCTGAGCGACAGCATCCGGGCCAGAAGACCGTGCACTGAACAAGTCAACGGAAAATCGCTGACAAGGTGGGACGTAAGACGGCCGCCGCAAGATCCAAGATTTTGCGGCGGCCAGCACTCCACATTCTGGTTAAGGGCTCGGGGCGGGAGGGGGGCTATCTCTTCTGAAGTGACCCCCACCCCAACCCTCCCGCTTTCAGGGGGAGGGAGAAGACCGAGCGTGCATTGATAGCGTAAGGCTACAGCCCCGCCTCCATTCTGCCGCCTTCCGTGATAAGGTCGCGACCGAAACCGCATTGAGTCCGAACCGATGATTTCCCGCATTTTCGGCGCTGTCCTGCTGGCCGCGCTGGCGCTGTCCTTTTCCGCGCCGGCCGCACACGCCCATCCCCACGTCTATGTCACGATGACGAGCGAGATCGTCTTTGACGCGGAGGGCCGGATGACCGGCGTCCGGCATCACTGGACCTTCGACGACATGTTCTCGTCCTATGCCACGCAGGGACTGGAATCGAAGGAGAAGGGCAAGTTCACCCGCGAGGAACTGCAGCCGCTCGCCGAGGTGAATGTCACCTCGCTGAAGGAATTCGACTTCTTCACGCATGGCAAGATGAACGGGAGCAAGGCCGAGTTCGAGCAGCCCGTGGATTATTTCCTCGAGCAGAAGGACGACCTCCTGACGCTGCATTTCACCCTGCCGCTGAAGAAGCCGGCGGCCGCCAAGGATGTCGATCTGGAAGTCTACGACCCGCTGTACTTCGTCGCCTTTGAATTCGCCGAGAAGGATCCGATCTTGTTGAAAGCCGCGCCGGCCTCCTGCAAGTTGTCGACCGTGAAGTTGGGCGACGAGTCGCAGGCCAAGTCGCTGAGCGAGTCGATTTTCGCCCGGCCCGATCCGAACAATCCGTTCGGTGCGCAATTCGCAAACAAGATTGCCGTGAAATGCTGACGGGCCGTCGACCGGCCGTTCACCTCGGGCCTTTCCTTGTCGCAACGGTCGCCGTCGCGCTGACCGTGACCTTGCTGAATGACGCGGCCTTTGCGCAGGCCAATCCCTTCGGGGCGCCGCGCAATGCACCTCCGGCTCCGCCCGATGGGTTTGTCGGCTGGCTGCTAGCCAAGCAGTCCGAGTTCTATCGCGGGCTGTCCGGCGCCATCCGCGCCGCCAAGAAGGATGGCAGCGCGGTCTGGGGATTGTTCGCCTTGTCCTTTGCCTATGGCGTGTTTCACGCCGCGGGGCCGGGTCACGGCAAGGCGGTCATCTCGTCCTATGTGGTCGCCAACGGCGAGACCTGGTGGCGCGGTGTCGTCCTGTCCTTCGCCTCGGCCTTTCTGCAGGCGCTGGTCGCGGTGGCGATCGTCGGCATCGCCGCGGCTCTGCTCGGTGCCACGCGCCGGACCATGGATGGCACGGTCTGGTGGATCGAAGTCATCAGCTACGGCCTGATCGCGCTCCTCGGTGCGCGGCTGCTTTGGGTCAAGGGCCGCGCACTGTTCGCCGCCTGGAGCAAATACCGCGCCGGTCCGGATGTCGAGCATGGACACGCGCATGCGCACGGCCATGTGCATGATCATGGTCATTCGCATCACCATCATGCACACGATCATCATGCGCACGCGCACCACGGGCACGACCACAAGCACGGCGCGGCCTGCAGCGGGCATCATCACCACGACCACGACGATCACGCCTCGGCCTGCGGCCATTCACATGCGCCGGAGCCGCAGGAGCTGGCCGGGCCGGGCGGGTGGAAGCGCGGATTGTCCGCCATTGTGGCGGTGGGCCTGCGGCCCTGTTCCGGCGCGATCCTCGTGCTGGTGTTCGCGCTGGCGCAAGGCCTGTTCTGGGCCGGCGTCGTCTCGACTTTCATCATGGGGCTGGGCACCGCGATCACAGTGGCCGCGATCGCGACGCTGGCGGTCGCTGCGCGCGGGCTGGCGCAGAAGTTTGCCGCGAGCCGGCCGGGTCCGGGCATGCTGGTGCTGCGCGGGCTCGAGGTTGCGGCGGCGCTGCTCGTGCTGGTGTTCGGGATCGCGCTGCTGACCGGCTATATTGCGAGCGAGCGGATGTTCGCTTAAGCGGCATCGCGGCGTATAGTCCGCCGCGAACCGACAGCGGACGCAATGCTTGCCCTTGCCGACATCATCGACGGAGTGAATGCGAAGATCGGACGCGCCGCGGCGTGGCTGTGCGTGGCCGTGGTCGTCATCCAGTTCGCGGTGGTGGTCCTGCGCTACGTGTTCGGCGTCGGCTCGATCCGGCTGCAGGAATCGATCGTCTACAGCCATGCGGCGATGTTTCTTCTGGTCGCGGCCTGGACCCTGAAGAATGACGGGCATGTGCGGGTCGATGTGTTCTACGCTTCGGCCAGTCCGCGCCGGCGGGCGATCATCGATCTCTGCGGCGTCGTGGTGCTGCTGATCCCGTTCGCGGTCGCCATCCTGTATTTCTCCTCGCCCTATGTCGCGCGGTCCTGGGCCACCCTGGAGGGCTCGCGCGAGGCGAGCGGCCTGCCGCTGGTCTTCGTGCTCAAGACGCTGATCCCGGTGTTTGCGGTGATGCTGATCCTGCAGGGGATCGCGCAGGCGATCCGAGCCCTTGCCGTGATCTCCGGCAAAGCCGCTGCGGCCTGACCGATGGCCGAAGTCTTCGCGATTGCCCTTGTTCTTGCGATCTGCGTTGCTCTGTTCGCGGGGTATCCAGTTGCCTTCACGCTCGGCGGGCTCTCGCTGGTGTTCGCGGCTGCAGGAAGCATGCTCGATGTCTTCAGTTTCGGGTTTCTAGGAGCATTACCGCAGCGCATTTTCGGGGTGATGACGAGCGAGGTGCTGCTCGCGATACCGCTCTTCATCTTCATGGGCGTGATGCTGCAACGCTCTGAAATCGCTGAGGAATTGCTCGAGACCATCGGCCGCTTGTTCGGCTCTTTGCGCGGCGGCTTGGGCCTTTCGGTGGTGATCGTCGGCGCCTTGCTCGCAGCCTCCACCGGCATCGTCGGCGCCACCGCCGCCACCATGGGCCTGATCGTGCTGCCGGTGATGCTGCGGCATGGCTACGATCCGCGGCTGGCGTCCGGCATCGTCGCGGCGTCGGCGACGCTTGCGCAGATCATTCCGCCTTCGACCGTGCTGGTCATCCTCGGCGATGCGCTCAACATCGCGTTCCAGTCGGCGCAATTGTCCAAGGGCGTTTTCGCGCCGGCCTCGGTCACGGTGAGCGACCTGTTCGCGGGAGCGCTGGTGCCGGGTCTCCTCCTGGTCGCGCTCTACATGCTCTATGTCGTTGCGGTCGCGATCGTCTCGCCGCAATCCGCGCCTGCGATCCCGCCCGAGCCGCATGGGCCACGCGGCTTCGCCCTCGCCCGAAAGATTATCGCCGCGCTGGTGGCGCCGCTCGTTCTCATCGTGGCGGTGCTCGGCTCGATCCTTGGCGGAATCGCAACCCCGACTGAAGCCGCCGCCGTCGGCGCCGTCGGCGCCGTCGTGCTGGCGGCGCTGCGCGGCAAGCGGGCATTCTGGCCGGCACTGGTCGCGACCGTGATGAAGACGGCGCAGATGACAAGCATGATTTTTGTCATCCTGATCGGGGCCACCATGTTCGGCCTCGTCTTCCGCGGTTTCGGCGGCGACGACCTCGTGCATCGTACGCTCAGTGATCTACCCGGTGG
>JAEWHY010000214.1 GCA_023387555.1 Pseudomonadota bacterium | reverse complement strand
GGCTGGGAGTGCTGGTGCGACGGCATGGAAGTGTCGCAGTTCACCTATTTCCAGCAGGTCTGCGGCATCGAATGCGCGCCGGTCTCGGGGGAGCTGACCTACGGCCTCGAGCGGCTGGCCATGTATGTCCAGGGCGTCGACAATGTCTACGAGCTGAACTTCAACGGCCGCGAGGGCGACGAGAAGGTCACCTACGGCGAGGTCTTCCTGCAGGCCGAGCAGGAATATTCGCGCCACAATTTCGAGTTCGCCAACACGGCCATGCTGTTCAAGCATTTCGAGGATGCCGAAGCCGAGTGCCAGGCGCTGCTGGCCGCCGGCGCCCCGCGCCCGGGCGACGGTTCCCCGCTGCACAGGATGGTGCTGCCCGCCTACGACCAGTGCATCAAGGCGAGCCATGTCTTCAATCTGCTCGACGCAAGGGGCGTCATCTCGGTAACGGAACGGCAGAGCTACATCCTGCGCGTGCGCAACCTCGCGAAGGCCTGCGGCGAGGCCTTCCTGCTGACCGACGCGGGTGGACTCGCCGCGTGAGCGCCGAGTTCGAAAACACGATGATCCACATCAACGGCTGGCCGGGCTCCGGCAAGCTGACGATCGGCCGCAAGCTGGCGCCGCTGGTTGGCGCGCGCATGGTGGACGAGCATGTGATGACGGCGCCCGCCGACATGCTGTTCTCGCGTCGCGAGGCGCTCAATCGCTCGCTGCGCATCGACGTGCGCAAGGCGGTGTTCTCGCACATCCTGCGCGCGCCGCGGCAAATGTCGTTCATCTTCTCGGATTCGCTGGCCGACCACCCGCAGGACATCGCGACCTTCGAAAGCTATCGCGAGCTTGCCGAGCGCCGCCGCGCCCGGCTGGTCGCCGTGGTGATCGACTGCTCGGAGGAAGAGAATTTGCGCCGCCTGAAGCTTCAGGCGAATGCGGAGCGGAAGCGGCTGACCGACCCGAAGCGGCTGAAGAAGCTGCGTTCGGAACACCAGCTGCTGCGCTCGCAGCGCGTGGAACTGATCGAAGTCGACGTCACGCGCCTTTCGGCCGAGCAGGCGGCCGAGGCAATCGCCAAGGGGCTGCGCGCCAACCGCCGCCACTGAAAGCCGGCAAGCGTGACACGGCGCGCGCGAATTGCTATGCCGCGCCCGAAATCGCACCCCCGTGAGCTTTTCCCATGCCCGACCTTCTGCTTGAACTCCGCTCGGAGGAGATTCCCGCCCGCATGCAGCGCAAGGCGGCGGGCGACCTGCGCAAGATGGTGACCGACGGCCTGGTCGAGGCCGGTCTGACCTATGAGGGCTGCCAGGAATATTTCACGCCGCGCAGGCTGGTGCTCGACATCCGAGGCGTCACCGCGCGCTCCAAGGATGTGCGCGAGGAGCGCAAGGGCCCGTCCACCAGGGCGCCGGAAGCGGCGATCCAGGGCTTTCTGCGCTCGGCCGGCCTGACCTCGATCGAGGAGGCGCATGTCCACACCGATCCGAAGAAGGGCGAGTTCTACGTCGCCCACATCGTCAAGCCGGGCCGGGCGGCCGAGGACATCATCGCCGAACTCGTTCCGACCGTCATCCGCACCTTCCCCTGGCCGAAGGAGATGCGGTGGGGTGCGGCGTCCGGACCGAAAGGCATGCGCTACGGCGGCATCGAGGGGCGTGGCGGCGAGACGCTGCGCTGGGTGCGGCCGCTGCAGTCGATCGTCTGCACCTTCGGGCCCGAGACCTCCGATCCGGTGGTCGTCGACTTCGAGGTCGGCGGCATCCGCTCCGGCAATGTGACCTACGGCCACCGCTTCCACGCGCCGGAGGCCATCACGGTCAGGCGCTTCGACGACTATGCGGCCAAGCTGGAAGCCGCCAGGGTCATCATCGACGCCGAGCGGCGCAAGCAGATCATTCTCTCCGACGCCCGCAACCTCGCCTTCGCCAGCGGCCTGGAACTCGTCGAGGACGAGGGCCTGCTGGAGGAGGTCGCCGGGCTGGTCGAATGGCCGGTCGTGCTCATGGGCACGTTCGAGGAGGATTTCCTGGAGATCCCGGCCGAGGTGATCCGCCTCACCATCCGAGCCAACCAGAAGTGCTTTGTCACGAGGCCGGTGGGGCATGCTTCCTCATCCGGCCCTTCGGGCCACCTTCTCCCCGTCGGGGAGAAGGAGGCAGCGTCGATGCCGGCGACCTCCTCTCCCCTGGGGGGAGTGGGTGGCTCGCGCAGCGAGCGGGGTGAGGGGACAGCCCTCTCCAACCGCTTCATCCTCACCGCCAATATCGAGGCCAGGGACGGCGGTGCCGAGATCGCACATGGCAACGGCAAGGTCGTCCGCGCGCGGCTCTCCGACGCCCTCTATTTCTGGAAGACCGACCAGGCCGACCTGCCGGATCTTGCCGCGCTCACGGCCTCGGCGGAAAAATTCGGGCTGGATGCGAAAAAGCCCCTCGACCAGCGCATGGCCCGCCTCGATCATCTCGGCGTCACCTTCCATGCCAAGCTAGGCACGCAGGGCGAGCGCGTCGAGCGCATCCGTCGCCTGGCGCGCGAAATCGCGCCGGTGGTCGGCGCCGATCCGGTTCTGGCCGAGCGCGCGGCGGTGCTTGCCAAGGCCGATTTGCAGACCGAGGTGGTCGGCGAGTTCCCCGAGCTGCAGGGCGTCATGGGCCGCAAATACGCGCTGCTGCAGGGCGAGCATCCTTCGGTCGCCGCCGCGATCGAGGAGCACTACAAGCCGCAAGGACCGTCCGACCGCGTGCCGACCGACACGGTGTCGATCGCCGTGGCGCTGGCCGACAAGCTCGATCTGCTCGCC
>JAEWHY010000191.1 GCA_023387555.1 Pseudomonadota bacterium | reverse complement strand
GTGAGCCGGGCATTGGCAAGTCCCGCCTCGCAGCAGCGTTCGCCGATCAAATCGCCGAGCCGCACAAGCGCTTGCGATATCAATGTTCGCCTAACCATACCAATAGTGCGCTTCATCCGGTCATTCTCCAGCTCCAGCGCGCAATGCAACTCAAGGCGGAGGACACGCCGGAGCAGCGGCTCGTCAAACTTGAGTCAATCCTGACGGTCGAACCTCCGCTGTTTCGCACGATGGTCCCCCTCCTCGCCGCTCTCCTGTCAATTCCTTCGAGCGCCCGATATCCAGCGGTCAGTCTGAGCCCGGCACAACAACGCCGGCAGACGCTCGCTGCGCTACTGGACGAGTTCGAGGCTTTGGCCCGCGAGCATCCGCTCGTTGTCTTGTTCGAGGACATACACTGGGCAGACGCCACCTCCCTCGATCTCCTCAATCTGACAGTGGAGCGCATCAGGCGGCTGCCGGTCATCGCGACATTCACGTTCCGCCCTGAATTCGATCCGCCCTGGGCCGGGCTCCCGCACGTCAACACTTTGACGCTTGGCCGTCTCGGACGCGGCGACGTGGAAAGCATGGTCACGCAGGTGACCGGCGGCCGCCCGTTGCCCGTTGAAGTTATGAAGCAGATCGTTGAAAAGACCGACGGCAATCCGCTGTTTGTCGAGGAACTCACCAAAGCCGTGCTGGAATCCGGCATTCTGGTTACGGACGGCAAGATCTACAGACTGGATGGGCCGCTGCCGCCATTCGCGATCCCGGACACCCTGCAGGCGTCGCTGATGTCGCGGCTGGACGGCCTCGCCGCAGTCAAGGAGGTGGGGCAGATCGGCGCCGTCATCGGACGAGAATTCTCTTATGCCTTGCTGAGAGCGGTGGCGGGGCGCGATCCGGCGGCCTTGACGGAAGCCCTCACCCAACTCGAGCATGCCGAATTACTGATCCGACACGGAAAGCCTCCGGAAGCAGTCTACAGTTTCAAGCATGCGCTTGTACGAGACGCGGCGTATGAAAGTTTGCTGAAGAGCCGCCGGCACCAATTGCACGCCCAGATTGGCCGAATCCTCGAGGAACGCTTTGTCGACATTGCAACGAGCCAGCCCGAGATCGTAGCGCATCACCTCACCGAGGCCGGACTGGCGGACCGCGCTACGAGTTACTGGCTGAAGGCGGGACAGCAGGCCGCGCGCCGCTCGGCCAATGCCGAGGCGCTCAATCACCTCACCCGGGGTTTGGAGCTTGTTCCGCGAATTCAAGACCCCGATCTCAGGGCCAGATCCGAATTGCTGCTCCAGACGACCCTCGGAAACGCGCTTCGAGCGACCAAGGGCTGGAGCATCGATGGCGTCAAACACGCCTACATGCGCGCGCTGCAGCTTGGGAAAGAGAGCGGATTTGAGGAAAATACACTGCCCGCCGCTTTCGGCCTCTGGACCTGGAATTTCGTGCGTGCCGAGCTTGCCGAAGCGCAGGCTATCGCCGACCATCTGCTTAATATGGCTATGAAGTCATCCGATCCGGTTCACAAGGTGCTCGCTCACGAAGCGCTCGGCTTCACGTCTTTTGCCTATGGCGACCTCACCGCGGCGCATGCGCATCTGGAGCAAAGTCTCGACCTGTGTGAGGATGGAAAGGAGGCTGCCTATCTTGACCTGTCGGCGCAGGACCCGCGCGCCCACGTCAGACTTTACGACGGAATGATTCTTTGGCTGCTCGGCTACCCGGACCAGGCATCGCAAATTTGCGAAGAGGCCCGCAGCTGCGCAAATCGCTCCCAGCATTCGTTCACGCAAGCCATCGCCAGCACCATAAGCCTCCGCATCAACCAGCTTCGTTGCGAGTCCGCTATCGTCGTACGCGACGCAACCGCCGCGATCGAACTATGTAAGGCTCATGACTTCGTGCACTATCTGGCCATGACTTTGCTCTTGCGGGGCTGGGCGCGCGCCGCGCAAGGCGATTTCGCGGACGGGGTCCACGAAATGCAGACCGGCTTGAAAATGGAACGCGACACCGGCGCCCGCCTGTACGAATCCTATTCGCTCGCGCTGCTTGCGGACGCCCACCTCAGAAATGGCTCCTACGCTACGGCGCTGGAGATCCTGTGTCAGGCGAGGACACAGATTGAAGAAGGACGCTCCGGGCGTTTCTATGAGGCGGAAATATATCGTCTACTTGCCGAAGCCGTATTCCGGTCAAATCGCGACACCGATCAAGCGACGACTCTCTGTCAGAGAGGACTGACGATTGCCCGCAAGCAGCATGCGAAATCGCTGGAACTCCGCTTGTTGATGAGTCTTGACGATCTTTGCGAGCGCGGAAATGACCGCGACAGCTGTCGCGCGCAGATGCGCGAAGTGCTGGACTGGTTCTGCGAAGGGCGCGACACCGCAGATCTGATCAGCGCAACGTCGCGTTTGGGCAACCCCGGGTAAGAGCAAAGGCGGATTACGAGGGACAAAGGGCGCGCCCAGATTCATCTTGGCCGCTTATGGGCGGCCCTCATTGAACCGTCGCGTTGACGAGTTCCTTGTTGATGGTCTCAAGGATATAGTCCTGATCGTCCACCATAAGGAAATGCGACCCATCGCGCACGTGATTGGCAAAGCGGCCACGCGTGAGATCGCCCCAGCCAGCGGAATCCGCTATCGACACCCACGGGTCCGACGCTCCGACAAAACTGACGATTGGAAAGCGGAAAGGCGCGACGGGTCGATGGCTGTAATTGTAGGCCATGCCAAACTCGGCACGGATCGCGGGCAGCAGAAGCTTTCTCAACTTGGGTATCGCCAGCATCCGGTCGGCGGCCGGCGTGTCGAATTGACGAATGATGTCTGAGAAAAGTTCGTCAGGCTGGGCATACGGCGCAATCCGAATGTCGAAGTCCCGATGGAGCATCATTCTGTAAGCAAGATTATCCTCGAACGGCCCCTTGCGCTTCAGCCGATGCGGGGGCCGGATTCCGCAGGCGAACGCGTATTTGATGAAGCGCGCACTGGCCTCCGGCAACGCACATAGCGTGGCGAACATCGTAAGCCCGCCGAGGCAGTGACCGAAAAAAGCGGCCGGCCTGTCGAGCCACGCGACCAGTTCGGGCAAGAGACCTCCGACAAAGGCGCCAAGATCCTCAACCGCCGCCTCGTTGATGCGGGTTCCGCGCCCCGGCGGCTCAACGGCCACGATTTCGATGGTGTCGTGCGCCAGTTGCGGCCAGGCACGGAAGGATGCAACGCCGCCACCGGCATAGGGGAAACAGAAGAGTCGCACTGCAGCGTCCGGATTGGGCCGCGGCGCGATCAGCCATTTTCCGACGGAACGCGCCGCAGCCGGAATGTCCGAACTCTCTGCACGGGCATCGAAAAGGCGCACCTCTCCGCTCTGGCTCTGGCTCTGGCTCTGGCTCTGGCCATTGGCGCCCGTCGGGACAGGCACTTCCCGTTGGGGAACATCTGCGGCAAGGACTTCCGCCATTCCGCCTGATGTCTGCGCACAGATCGGTCGCAACGCGCTTTCTCTCGGGGGCATATCCGTGCCAAGACGGATGTCGAGCCCTTTTGCTCCCGTTGTTCGGCTCACTCCGAACACCATCGCAGGCGTGCGCTGGACGTCGGGCGCGACGCGCGGATGGGCTACTTCCAATTCACGGAGCGGCTCCTGGGTCAGCACGGCTGCGGCTCGAGCGCGCTCGGCCGGGCCAAGTCGTCCGAATGCTTCAGCGAGAGATTCCGCGAGTTGATTGATCGAAGGCCCCGCGATCAATTCCGCGACGGAAACGGGATTACCGAAGTCTTTCTCCAGCCTGTTGGAGAGCGTGACCGATCTGAGCGAGTCCAATCCCGCCTCATTCAAGGGCTGATCCGGATCGATCGGCTCTGCGAAGCCAAGCTCTTCCACCACACGAAGCTGCAAATGACCAATCAGCCGGACCCGGTCTACGCCGTTTGACCGACATACCCGCATAGCGGAACCGTCCGCGCCAACGCTGATGCCTTCTTCTACTCTGATCTCCATGGCGGCCGCGATCTGATCGTTGCTCGCAGGCGTCCGGTGATGCGGTGGCGACACCTGGAGTAACGCCTGAAAGACGCCATCGAGCAGTTCGTTGATCGTCGGTCCCTTGATGATGTCGGCAACAGGAACCGGAACGCCAAACTCGCTCTCCAGGCTGTTCGAAAGCGTGACCGACATCAGGGAATCGATTTCATTCAAAGGCTGATCGGGATCGACAGGCTCGGTAAATCCGAGCTTCGTCGTGATGTGCTCCTGCAACCTGCCCAGAAAGTCCTGCCGGGAAGTGCCAATCACCGGCTTTGGACGATCTGGGATGACTGCCCGCTGGGGCGATTGTTGCGCGTCCGCGGGCACTGCTTCGCCCAAGACCTCGGCCAAAAATAGCGGATTGCCGACCCTGGCGGCGTAGGTCGACCAATCGGCCACAGCGATCGCAACCTGGCTGAGATCGCGGTGCATCAATTGATTGAACGACTGCATAGCGATCTCAGGAGTAATGAACCCATGCCCGAGCGTCGACCACATCGCTTCGCCTCGCGCCCCCGATACGGTCGCGAGGCCGCCGCCTGACCACGCGCACCAATTTATTGCAGTCGCACACAAACCAGCGGTGCGCCGGTGGGCGACCAGGGCATCAAGGAATGCGCTACTCGCGGTGTAATTGCCCTGTCCGGCAGAACCCAGCAGACTCAACAAGGACGAATTGACGATGAAAAAGTCGAGTCCGATGGTGCGCGTGTACTGATGCAACAGCCAGCCGCCGTACACCCTCGGCTCGAACAAACGCTCGAACCTGTCCCAATCAAGTTGCGCCAGAATCCCGTCATCCAATACACCGGCCGAGTGCACCACACCCCTCAAGGGCGGCAATTCATCGCCGATCCAGCGGATGAGACGCGCGACATCCTGCTCACGGCTGAGGTCACAAGCGGCCACATGGATCACTGCACCATTCAGTTCGGATGCGTTGAATAGTTCTTGCACGCCTTCGCTCGTCGCCTGACGACCGGTCACGACGACCTGCTTTGCGCCCTTCGCGATCAACCATTTGGCAATGCTTCGACCCAGCATTCCCATGCCACCGGTGAGCAGATAGGTGGCATCTGCGCGCACGCGCGGCAACTGTTCTGGAACATCCGCAAGTGATTGGGGGACAAGTCGCGCAACGTGCCGCTCTCCCCGAGCCGAGATCGCGACCTGCGTCTCGCCGTCGAATTCGAGCAACTCGGTCATCAGCGCATTGATATCCGGCCAGCTGCCATTCAGTTGAAGGTCGATCAATCCGCCCCAGATCCCGGGATGTTCAATCGCGATCGTCCGCCCGAGCCCCCATAGAGGCGCCTGAACGGGATCAATCTGCTGAACGGCCGGATCTGTGCTTTGGGTGTCTTCCGTGACAATCCACAAACGCCTGTGCGCTGCCGCATCGCTCCGAGTCTGCGACAGTGCGTGCAGGATCGCCAGCGCGCCCCTGCACATCATCTCACTGCCCTTCTTCAGCTTTCCTAGGTTGAGCCCCGCGATTGATGGGCCATCCAGCCCCCACAGGTAAATCACGCCCTCGCAAGCCAGCGGCTCGACGGCGGGGAACTGCTCCATCAGACGGCGGAAGTCCTGCGGCTGCCGTTCGTTCACGGTCCAGGTTCGCGGACCCTGCCGAGCCAGTGAATCACCGCGATATATGAGATGACAGCAGTGACCTGCTGCCTCCATTTGCGCGGCCAAAGCGGAGCCAACCCCCTTACCATCAGCAAATATCATCCAGCTCGCGGAAGCGCGGGGGCGTCTGGCTGAGCCGGGCATTCTTTCGCTTAGTCGCCAGGCGAGGCGATAAAACCGAGGCTCCACACCAGATTGGGGCGCGCAAATTTTGTCTAGAGGCAGGCGTCGCACCGCCAGACCCTCGAGGTCGGCAACGGAGCGCCCCGAGTCGTCGTAAACGCGAATGTCGATCAGCTGAGTGCCATCAGATCCAACACGTCTCAGCTTCGTGTGCACCAAAGCCCGGTCAATGCCATCTCGGTAGCATCGATAGCCCTCAAGCG